>DATEIK010000001.1:0-2194 GCA_035279065.1 Sphingomicrobium sp.
ATGGTCGGCGCGGGTGACGCAGACCAGCGACGCCCTCGACCTCGAAGGCGGCGTATTCAAGAAGGGAAGCGCGCGCGACATAGCAGCGTCGCTGAAACGCTCGGCGGAGCACAGCCGTCGCCGCAAGTCCGCACCCCTGCGTTCGGCCATGTCGATGCTGACCTTCTATATCAACCGCGCCGGCAAGAACCTGCCGGCGCGCCGGCGCCAGACGCTGGAGAAGGCCAAGGACGAGCTGCGCAAGCTGTTCAAGGGCAAGAACAAAGCCGCGTAAGCGGCTGCCACCGATCGATCGACTGCGCTAGCCCGGATATCTCAAAGGAGAGAGGTGCATCGGAGGCCTGACTCTGAGAAAGTTGTTGTGCCGCAACGACTTCATCCGAGAAAGGAGAGTCCTCCGATGCCGACGGAGTGTATTCCGGATTTGTTTGGGTTTGCACCTGTTGAAAGGCGCGCGGTGGTGGCGTCGTTCGACGGCGGGTCGATCACGTCGGACGCGGGCGGCCTGCTGCTGGGGGCGACGGATCGAGCGATCGGTCTGGTGGAGCGATTTGGCGGCTGCTTTGTGGATCGACGGGATCAGACGTTGATCGAGCACGAGGTTCGCACGCTGGTGGGGCAGCGGGTGTTCGGGCTGGCGCTGGGCTACGAGGACCTGAACGATCACGACCATCTTCGGCACGACCCGCTGTTTGCGGTGCTGGCGGGTAAGCTCGAAGCGCGGCGTGAGAACTGCGCGGCTGTGGCGGGCAAGAGCACGCTGAACCGGCTGGAGCTGAGCCGGCCGGAGCCGACGAAGTATCACAAGATCAGCCACGATCCTGAGGCGATCGAGGGATTGTTCGTGGACCTGTTCATGGAGGCCCACCAGCGGGCGCCGTCGCAGATCGTGCTCGACCTGGACGCCACCGACGATCCGCTGCACGGCAAGCAGGAGGGCCGCTTCTTCCACGGCTACTACGACTGCTACTGCTATCTGCCACTGTACATCTTCTGCGGCCGTCACCTGCTGGCCGCCAAGCTGCGGCGCGCCAACATCGACGGCGCGGCCGGGTCGGTCGAGGAGGTGGCGCGGATCGTGGCGCAGATCCGCCGGCGTTGGCGGCGGGTGCGCATCCTGTTGCGGGCCGATTCGGGCTTCGCGCGCGAGGCGCTGATGGCGTGGTGCGAGGCCCATGGCGTGGACTACGTGTTCGGCCTGCAGCGCAATGATCGGTTGGCCGGCGAGATCGAGGCCGAACTGGCCGGGGCCCAGGCCGACAGCCAGCGCACCGGCTGGCCGGCGCGGCGCTTCAAGGACTTCTTCTGGACGACGCGCGACAGCTGGAGCCGCAGGCGGCGGGTGATCGCCAAGGCCGAATGGACCCAGGGCGAGGCCAACCCGCGCTTCATCGTCACCTCGCTGGGCCGCCACGAGGTCAAGGGGCGGCACCTGTACGAGAAGATCTACTGCGCGCGCGGCGACATGGAGAACCGCATCAAGGAGTGCCAGGGCGAGCTGTTCGCCGACCGCACCTCGACCGCCACCATGCGTGCCAACCAGCTGCGTCTGTGGTTCGCCTCGATGGCCTATGTGCTGCTCTGCGCGCTGCGGCGCATCGCGCTTGAGCGCACCCGCTTCGCTCGAGCCAGCTGCGGCTCCATCCGCCTGGCTTTGCTCAAGATCGGCGCGCTCATCACCGTCAGCTTCCGCCGCATCAAGTTCGCCATGGCCTCGGCCTGTCCCTACCAGGACGACTTCCGAGAGGCCCACGCCTTGCTCACGGCAGCTGCCCGCTGACGAACCAGACAGCGCACAGTCCACATCGCCCGATCAACGCTGCCGGCGGCGGCACGATGACACTCGCCCGCGCCTCGGCACACCCTGACCCATCAGCCTTCTCGTGTCGTCTACCAATCAGGGGATCGATCTCAACCCGCGCCATATATGATAGTTTGAGAAATCCGGGTTAGTACCAACTGTCGGTGCAGGTATCCCTCCGTCGTCGCCCCGAGCGAAGCGAAAAGTGCTGCGGAGATCATGCACTTTGGGACCGCGCGCATCCTGCTCGCTCATAATCATGAGCGGGCTGGCCCTTTCGGCCGAGCATGTCCCGTCAATTCATCGAGACAAGAAGGCGCTCCCCCGAGCGCTCATCGGAGCGCGCAACTCCAGTTGCGCTCATCCTCATAGGACCACGCGCATATCCCGTCG
>DATEIK010000002.1:0-11250 GCA_035279065.1 Sphingomicrobium sp.
CTTCATCTACGTCGCCGAGCGGCTGCAGGGTGAGCTTGAGTCGCCGCTCCGGGGCTGGATGGGCCATTCCGAGCCCTTCGCCTTCGTCGACGATTATTGCCCGGCCGAGGGCATCCGCCGGTTCCTCACCGGGACGCCATCGATCCTCGCGCTCGCGGCGCTCGAAGCGGGACTGGACACGTTCGACGGCATCGCCATGCGCGACGTCGAGGCGAAGGCGCGCCGAGTGTCGCAGCTGTTCGTCGAGCAGGTCGAAGCGCGCTGCGGCGGCGAAATCGCCCTCGCCTCGCCGAGCGATCCCGCGCGGCGCGGCAGCCATGTCGTCTTTGCCCACCCCGAGGGCTATGCCGTGATGCAGGCGCTGATCGCGCGCGGGGTCATCGGGGATTTCCGGGCACCCGACCTGATGCGCTTCGGCTTCGCGCCGCTCTACAACCGCTTTGCCGACGTGGTCCGCGCCGCCGAAATCCTCGGCGACATCCTCAGCACTCGCGAATGGGACCAGCCGCGCTTCAAGGCGCGGGCCAAGGTCACCTAGGCAGTTTCGCGCGGAAGCGCGCGCCGTCGACGCTCCACGCGCCCGGCCCGGCCGCGGCGAGATAGAGGAACACGAAGCAGAACAGGATCGCGGCCTCGCCCATGTTGACCGCCGGATACAAGCCCATCTTCGCGTGCACGAACCAATAGGCATAGGCCATTTCCCCGGCCGCGATGAACGCAGCGACACGGGTGAACAGCCCAAGCGTCACGAGCACGCCGGTGACCAGCTCAATCAGACCGGCGATCCACAGGAAGCTTCCGACATCCTGTAGCCCCGGCTTGCCTCCTGGGGGGAAGCCGGCGAGCTTGATCAGCGCATGCTCGAGGAAGAGCAGGCCGGCGACGATGCGGAGGATCGCAAGCAGCTGCGGCTGCCAGCGCTGGAGCCAGGTGAATTCCATCTGCTTCTCCCGTCAGGTTGGTGCGACCAACCTAGGGCGTCGGTTCAACCGCCGCCAAGTGTCAGGCATGTGCCTTGGCACGTTGCGCGGCGTGCGCGGAATCTTCCGCGAGAAGCTGGCGCGAGCGATGAATCATGTCGACCCAGTCATGGAACGCATGGGCGAGCTTCGTGACCAGCTCCTTCAGCGGGCCGTCCTTGAGACATCCGTCGCCATCGAAACTGTCGTCGCTGACGTGGCCGAGATAGGCTTCAGGCTGCTGCATCACGGGCATGTTGAGGAACACGCACGACTGCCGAATCTGGTGGTTCGAGCCGAACCCGCCGATGCTTCCGGGCGAGGCGGTGACGATCGCGGCGGGCTTCTTGTCCCACACACTCTTCCCATAAGGCCTGGAACCAATGTCGATCGCATTCTTCAACACGCCCGGGATGCCGCGATTATATTCGGGTGAGCAGAACAGGACGCCGTCGGCCGAGCCGATCTGCTCGCGAAATCGGACGTACGGCGCGGGCTGCTCGGGCAGTGCGTCATAGTCCTGGTTGTAGAGCGGGAGGTCGCCGATCTCGATCATCGCGCAGTCGAGGTTGTCATCGCGCAAGCCGCAGATCGATCGCGCGACCTTGCGGTTGATGCTGCCTTCGCGAAGGCTGCCGACGATGATCGCGATCTTGTAGGCCATGGCGGCTCTCCTTTGCCGCCCCAATCCGCCGCGCGTGAGAAAGTTGCGGCGGCGGTCGATCAGTCGCCGCGGTTGTACTCTTCCCATTGCTTGGCGGTCATGCACACGCGCTCGGTACGGTGCGAGAAGCCGACTTCGAGGCTTTTGCAGATCTTCTTTTCGACCGCGGGTTGCGGTTTGGCATCAACCACCGGCACGCCGGCCGTCGCTGCAGTCGGGGTAGCCTGGCTATTCGACTCCGGCGCTGTCGCGGGTGCCCCCATCGCGGCTGACGCAAACACGGCAACGCAACAAGAAAACAACAGCTTACGCATGGATTCCCTCACCTTCGGCAATCGAACGGTAGCGTGAGCAGCGGGGCACGGCCATTGCTGTTCGACAGTTCGGCAGACGAGCCGCGCGCGTTCGTCGAAAAGCCCCCGATGCCGATCACGGCATGCGCTGAGCACGCTCCACGAGATAGGCATGAATGGCCGCGATCTCCTGGTCGGTGAGATATTTGAAGTCGCGGCGCGCAACGAGACCCATGAGGCCGATGTCCTTGCCGCCCGGAGCCTTGCCCTCGCGCAGCAGCTTGCGGAACTGGTCGAGGTCGTAGGCGCCGGCAATCTGCAGGTCCGGCGACACGATGCCCGGCTCAACCTCCTGTCCATGAAGCTGCGGCCCATGGCACTCCGCGCAATTGACGGCGACGAGGTGACGGCCGGCGGCGAATTGCGAACCGAGGTCCGCCGGCTGATTTTCGCGGAACGTGCGGACCAGCTCGGGCGCGGAGTGGAACTTGCCAAGGACAAGTCCGATGCGGCCCTCGGGGCCCGCGTGGAGTTTCGGTTGCTCGCTGCCGCCCCTGGGCAATGCGCGAATGGCCGCGATCAGCGCTGCGACCTCACTGTCGGTCAGGAACTGATATCCCTCGGCGGGCATGACGAACAGCGTGCGGCCGTCGTGACCGATCCCCTGGCGGATTGAATGGTCGAGCTGCTGGTCGGTCGACTTCGCCGCGACCAGGGTCAGGTTCGGGGCGTAGATCGTCGCGACACCAGGCTCGTCCATGAAGACGTCGCCCCTGAGGCCCTCCCCATGACAGCCAAGGCAACCGAGGACCCGCAGCTGCCGCGATCCGTCAGCGAGTTGCGTGGCGGTGGGCTTCGCGAGGTGGAAGGGCTTCGCCGAAGGTCGTGCATCCAGGATGCGCTGGGATTGCAGATAGATCGCAAACATGGCGGCGAGCGCGAAAACGACGAGTGCCGCCGCAGCGTAGCCGGCATACCGAAGCAGTTTCATAGTAGTCCCCCGCCGGCATCCTTAGCAAATCCCGGATGGCAGGCGAAAGGGATCAGCGGCGGCCGCGGCCCTGATGGCGGATGTTTGGCGGGCGCCCGCGCTTGCCACCGGCGCGCTGGCGGTCGCGGCGCGGCGGCGACGGCGTGCCGTAGCTCCCTTCGGGAAGCTCAAAGCGAAGCGATCCGCTGACCGGGTTGGCTTCGGCGAGCCGCAGGGTCAGGCGCTGGCCGATGCGGTAGGTCTCGCCGGTTTCGTCGCCGACGAGTTGCTTCGCGCCCTCGTCGTAACGGAAATATTCGCGACCGAGGTCCTTGGCGAGGACAGGCCCGTCGCCGCCCAGGTCCCCGACCGTTGCGAAGAAACCGAACGGCTGGACGCCGGTGATCCGGCACTCGACCAGCTGCCCGACCTGGTCGGACAAATAGGCTGCAACATAGCGATCGACGGTCTCGCGCTCGGCTTCCATCGCGCGCCGCTCGAGCATCGAGGTTTGCTCGCCGATCTGCTCGAACCGCTCCTCCTCGCCGGGCGGCAGCCCGTCCTCGCCGAGCTTGTAGGCGCTGACCAGTGCGCGGTGGACGAGCAGGTCGGCATAGCGGCGGATCGGCGAAGTGAAATGCGCATAAGTCGCGAGCGCCAGCCCGAAATGGCCGAGCCGTTCGGGCGCATAGCGCGCCTGCATCTGAGTTCGCAGCAGCTGCTCCATGATTTCTTCGCGACCATCGGCGTCGCCCATCCGCTCGATGATGCGGTTGAAGGTGCCCGGCTTGATCACCTGGCCGAGCGCGAACTCGATCCCGAACGTTTTGAGATAATCCTTGAGGGCGACCAGCTTCTCCCTGCTCGGCGGCTCGTGGACGCGGTACATGACCGGCGCCTTCTTGGCCTCGAGCGCGCGCGCCGCAGCGACGTTCGCGGCGATCATAAAGTCCTCGACCAAGCGATGCGCGTCCAAGCGGTCGCGCGGCGCAATCGAGGTGATCCGCCCCTTCTCGTCGAGCATCACGCGTCGCTCGGGCAGATCGAGCTCGAGCGGGTCGCGCTTCGCCCTAGCCGCGAACAGCGCCCGCCAGCAGGCCCACAGCGGCTTGAGGGCCTTGTCGACGAGCTCAGTCGGTACGCGCCCCTCGACCGGGGGCATGAAGCACACGGGCGAGGCGACTTCGACAATTTCCTCCTCCGCCGCATCGATCGCGGCCTGCGCATCCTCGTAGGCAATGTTTGCGGAGACACAAATCTTTGCGCGTGAAAAACGCCAGCTTTTAAGCTCGCCTTCCTTCGAAATCCTGAGATGACAGGCCATCGCCGCCCGAACCTCGCCAGCCTTCAAGGAGCAAATGTCCGCCGACAGTTCTTCGGGCAGCATCGGCACGACGCGGTCGGGGAAATAAACGCTGTTGCCGCGCGCCCGCGCCTCGCGGTCGAGCTCTGAGCCGGGGCGGACGTAGAAACTGACGTCGGCGATCGCGACGATCGCGTTCCAACCGCCTTCTCCGTCCGCTTCGGCCCAGATGGCATCGTCGTGGTCACGCGCGTCTTCGGGATCGATGGCGACGATCGGCAGATGCATGAGGTCTTCCCGCTCGCCGAGCGGCTGTTTCGATACGCGGTGCGCCTCGTCGATCGCCTCCTGAGCGAACTCATGGCGCAGCCCGTGCTTGTGGATGGCGATCAGCGAGAAGCTGCGCGGCGCAAACGGGTCGCCGAGCACGGCATCAACGCGCGCGCTGGCGCGCGGCGGGCGCCCGCTGACCTCGCAAAGCACGAGGTCGCCGGGCTCGGCGTCCTTGACGTCGCTGATGAACAGTTCGCGCCGCTCGCGCTTGTCGACCGGCGACAACCAGAAGCGCTCGCCTTCGCGCTTGACCACGCCGAGCACCAGCTCGGCCGCGCGCGCCAGCTTCTTCATCGGGTGCGCGATGAAGCGCTCGCCTTGCTGTTCGGTACGAGCGAGGATGCGGTCGCCGATGCCGAGCGCGCCTTTGCGCCCGCGCTCGACAATGCGGATCTTCGGCGCCGCAGTTTCCGCGTGCCATTGCTCGGGCACCGCCCAGGCCGTCCCGCTGTCGTCGACCTGGGTGACGCGCAGCACGGTCACCTTGGGCACCCCGCCGGACTTGTGGAAGGCGCGGCCGGGCGATGAATCGATCAGCCCCTCGTCGGCCATGTCCTTGAGCAGCGTCTTCAGCGCGATCTTGTCGTTGCCGTGCAGCCCGAACGCGCGGGCGATTTCGCGCTTGCCCGCCGGCTGGTCGGACGTGGCGATGAAATCGAGGATCTGCTTGCGGCTGGGGAGGCCTACGGTCTTGCGCTTGGCCATCAGCGCAGCTGGCTATCCTTGCTGCCCCGGCGATTGATGGTCGAATGGACCACCGCCTTGTCGCGGGCGTTTTGGCAGGCGATGCAGGTGCGCACGCCCGGCAGCGCCTCGCGCCGCTTCTTCGGGATCGGCTCGCCGCAGTCGTCGCATTCCTCCGCGCTCTCCCCCTGGGGCGTCAGGGCACGCGCGCGGAGCACCGCGTCTTTCACGGTGTCGTCGATCTGGTCCTGCACCGCGCCGTCGCGCGTCCATCCGCCGGCCATGATCCTCTCCTTACGCCTCTCGGCTCGCACCCGCCAATGATCGGGGCTTGGCCTTCGTTCCCGGCGTGTCGATCGCTTTCAACGCGTCGAGATAATTGGCCGCGAACAGGGCGTTGGTCTCATTGCGCCGCGCAACCGGGCTCGGCTCGGGCCTGAGCTTTAAGTCCGGGTTGCTGTTGATTTCGTAGATTTGGGGTTGGCCGTCGACCAGTCCGTAGTCCACTCGCCCATAGTCCACGCCGGCGATCTCGAACGCCTTCAGCAGCACATCCGCGAAGGGGCATTTCGCGACGAACTGATACTCTTCCTCGTACAGGTCGGGCGTGGCGATCGCGGACTTCCCGTACTTCACGATCCACTGGTCGTCGTGAACGCAGGTGTAGCCGAGCAGCCGGTCGCCCATCCTGAAGGCCGAAAGCTTGCGGAACAGGCCGGGCCGGACCGGCTCGGCCGCATATTCGACGATCAGCAGCGCCGAGATCGGCGATCCCTCAGCCACCGCCTGTTCGATTGCGGTGTCGAGCTCCGCCTGGTCATTGAGGAGGTCGGAGACCGGCTTGCTGTGGCTGCCCTCGACGCGCAGGAACACCGGCCACCGGCGCGGCTTCTCGAGAGCCTCGACCCGATATGCATCGAAGCCGTTGATCCCGGCGCGATGAAGCGCCCGCAGGAGCCCGAAACGGCTGAGCATCCGCGCGGGATCGTTCAACGTCTTAACACCGCCCGTTTTCAGGCGATGATGGATATCGGTGATATGCGCGAGGGTCCCCGGAGCGAGCCGATCCACATCGGTGAAGATGTAGGTGGCCTTCCTGGGCAGGCTGTCTTTCTCGATAATCTCGGGATAGCCGAGCACGCGCACATTGCTGCCGGCTTCGGCCTCGACCGATTCATGCGTGTAGCGATGATGAGTCGTAGTAAGGATGAAGATCACGGCGCGTCGGGCTTCCAAAATCTGTTGCTATTTGAGGCGGGCCATAGGAATAAGCGCCATTCACACGCAACCGTCGCGCATGCGCGCAGGGAGAAGTCCAGTGCAAAAACTCTCTTCGAAGCTCGATTGGAACCGCATGCTGGGCTTTGAGCAGATCGCCGACACGCGCAATGCGGTGCAGGAAGGCGCAAAGCTGGACGCGAAGGTCGGTCTCAAGGTCGGCGTGAAGCTCGGTGTGAAGGCCGGCATCAAGGTCTAAACCGGCCGCGCCCACGAATCGTACATTGCTGAGTTTCGAACCTGGCGCCGCACGCGGCGCTGCCCTTGATCGCGCCATGCGCGAGCGCTTGGCCGGCACGCTGGATTATGTCTTCGGAGAAGTCGGCGAGGCGCTCGGGGTCGACCGGGCCGAAGCGGCTCGCGTCATCTCCGAAATCCGCGCGGGCCCGCAATCGCCCAACCGCTTCGGCGCTTATTATGAAATGGTCCTCGCGATCGAAGGCGAAGAGCTCGACGAGGCTCGCGCCCTCGCCGCCGAGCTGATGGCGCCGACCGACGCGGAGGGCTTGCGCGTTGCCGCAATCGAGGACCGCGGGCCGCGCCAGGCGGAGCGTCTTCGCCGCCTGCTGATCAGCGAGCCCGGGATGGCCGCGCAGCCCGACGACGCCCTTCTAGCGGACACGATCGAGCGAATCGATTCCGCCTTTGCGCTGCTCGATCGAGGCTTCCCCGAAATGTCCGCCGAAATCCGTGAATTGCTGCGCGAGATCGTCATCGCGGCGGGTCCCGAGGACCCGAAGGCGATCACCTTCGACGGCGCGTCATCGTACATGCTGTGGGGCGCGACGCTGCTCAACGCGCGCGGCCAGGCCAACGTCCTCGACACGGCGCAGGCCCTTGCCCACGAAAGCGGCCACAATTTGCTGTTCGGCTTCTGCACGTCGGACTCGCTGGTCGAGAATGCCGACGAGGAAGTGTTCAGCTCGCCGCTGCGCAAGGACCCGCGGCCGATGGACGGCGTGTTCCATGCGACCTACGTCGTTGCGCGGATGCACCAGACGCTGACCCGGCTGCTTGCGGCGGGAGTCGTGAGCAACGCGGACCGGGAGCATGCCCTGGCCGACCTCGCCGCGCACCAGCGCAACTTTGCCGCCGGGGATCAGGTGGTGCGCGAGCACGGCCGCCTCACCCCGCTCGGCGCCGAGGTGATCGAGACAGCGCGCGCCTACATGGCGTCGGCGAGCTAGAGCCTACTTCTTCTCCGGGGCGTAGGGCTTGAACGCGCCACCCGGCACCGCCGAGGCGACCGGGCTTTCGAAGCCATCCTTGCTCACCGACGAGACACCGAACACCCAGTCGTCGACGCGGACGCCGGGCAGCAGCTTGCCGATGCTCCGCACCCCGCAATCGACCAGCAGACCCGGGGGGACGCCGGCGAGGCATGCCTTGACCATCGCCGCTTCCTGCTCGGCGGTGAAAGCGACGGCGTCGGCCTTTTCCCACTGGTTGGAGTCCGTCCGCCGCCAGCGGATGACGTAGCTCGACGCCCCCGCCACCGATGGCCAGGTGACCGTCGTGTCCGTGCTGACCTCGCCCTCGACCGTCGGCGCCGGCGGCGGCGGAGCGCTGGCGATCGCCGCGAGCGCGCCGACATTCAGCCTGGTCATCTTGGCAAGGTAGGCGAAATCGACATGGTCGATCGTATCGCCGTAGCGCTTGCCGTCCTCGGTTCTCAGGTCCTGGTGCTGCCAATCGTAATTCTCGACCGCGACGGTGATCCGTGCGGCGGGGTAACCGAGCTCGAGGAACGGAATATGATCGCCGCCGCGCCCGAATCGGTCGGTTCGCCAGATCTGCCGCACGTCGAGCCCGATGTTCAGCCGGTCGGCGAGGCTGTCGAGAAAGCGCGAGATGTTGCGCGAGGGCGCGTCATTCTCCCCGCCGAGGCTGTGCGTCGCGTCGGCGAGCTCTTCCTCTCCCTGCGAGCGCGGCCCTTCGGACAGGACGCGCGCATGGGTGGAATCGCAGACTCCATCGGACGAGCAACTGTTGCCGACGATGTCGTTGTTGAGGACGGTAACGACGTTCCACCCCTGCGCCTTGGCGTAGTTCGCCAGCACTTTGCCGCCGTAAAGCCCCTGCTCCTCGCCGGAGAGCGCCGCATAGACGATGGTGCCGGGAAACTTGTTTTTCGAAAGCACGCGCGCAGCTTCGATCACGGCGGCGGTTCCCGAACCGTCGTCGTTCGCCCCCGGAGCGTCGGAGGTGAAGTCCATGACGTCGGTGACGCGGCTGTCGATGTGACCCTGGATAATGACCACGTCGTCGGGGCGCTCGGTGCCGCGCTGGATCGCCACCATGTCGCATACCGGCGTCGGATTGGGGATGCGCTTGCCGGTGAAGGTCTCGCACGGACGCACCGTCTCCAGCCCGAAGCTCTTGAATTGCCCCTCGGTCCATTTGAGCGCCGCGCCAATGCCGCGCTTGCGGTCCGTCTGCGACGACAGCGTGTGGCGGGTGCCGAAGCCGACCAGCGTTTCGATCGTATGGCGAAGCTGCGCCTCGCTCACCGGAGCGACGATCGCGCGGAGCCGCGCGTCGGGCGACGGCGGCGGGGCCGGAGCCGCCGCGGTCAACAGCATCGCCGAAAGCACAGCGTAGGCGGATAGTGGCTTCATGAGCTCACTTCTGGCACCGCAGCGGTCGCACTTCCAGCCTTACGAAGCTTCTGCTCGCGCCACAGGATGACGAGGCCGGCGGCGATGACGATCGGCGCGCCGAGCCAGGTCCAATGCGACGGCGCCTGGCCGAACAGCGCGAGCCCCAACAGGCTCGCCCACAGCAGCGCGGAATAGTCCATCGGCATGACCAGCGACACCGGCGCGAGCCGCAGCGCGCCGGTCAGCGCGAGCTGCGCGATCCCGCCGGCGAGGCTCAGCGCGGCGATTCCCGCGAAGGTCGCGGCGTCATGCGGCTGCGCCACGAACGGCATGGCGAGGCCCAGCGGCACGAGCGAAGTCAGCCCGAACCAGAAGACCGTCGTCGCCACCGCCTCGGTCGCGCCGAGGTGCCGAATGGCGATGGTCGCGCAAGCCGTGCTGACCGCCGCGCCGATGGCGACCAGCCCGCCGTGCAGGCTAATGTGCCCGCTGCCGGGCTGGACGATAACCAGCACGCCGATGAAGCCAATGACGATCGCGCCCCAGCGCCAGCGCCCCGTCGGTTCGCGCAATACGACCGCGGCGAGAAGCGTCGCGAAGATCGGCACCGAGAAACCGATCGCCGTCGCTTCAGCGAGCGGGAGCAGCGTCACCATCAGGAAGTTGAGCAGCATGGCGACGACGCCGATCGCCATCCGCATCGCGTGCGCGGCAAAGCGCTGCGTGCGAAGCGACTTGAACCCGGGCCCGATCGAAACGAACGCGACCGCGCAGACGACGGAGCCGATCTGGCGGTAGAACAACGTCTCGGCGACCCCCGCCCCGCGCTGGCCGGCCCATTTCACCCCGGCGAACATGAGGGCGAGCGCGAGCGCGCTGACCAGGCGCAAGCCCATGCCGAGCGCGACGCGCGGCTCGGCGGGCCGATCGGTGGACTTGGCGCGGACCATCACGCCGCCGCCTAGCCATGCGCGGAGCGAAGGACTAGGGGAGCCGCAACCCCAACCACCACAGTTCAGGACGCGTATCCATGCTTCGCAGCATCGACCATTTCATCGGCGGTTCCAGTTTTGCCTCGGGCGAGCGTCAGGGCGAAGTCTTCGACCCCAACCAGGGCCAGGTCCAGGCCCATGTCCGCTTCGGCACGGCCGCCGACCTGCAGAAGGCAGTCGATGCGGCCAAGGCCGCGCAGCCCGAATGGGCCGCAACCAACCCGCAGCGCCGGGCCCGCGTCATGTTCAAGTTCCGCGAGCTGGTCGAAGCCAATATGGATGAGCTCGCTCACCTGCTGTCGAGCGAGCACGGCAAGGTCCTCGCCGACGCGCGCGGCGACGTGCAACGCGGCCTCGAGGTGATCGAGCTCGCGTGCGGAATCCCCCAGGCGCTGAAGGGTGAGTATACCGTCGGCGCCGGGCCCGGCATCGACGTCTATTCGATGCGCCAGCCGCTCGGCATCGGGGCGGGCATCACGCCGTTCAACTTCCCGGCGATGATCCCGATGTGGATGTTCGGCATGGCGATCGCTTGCGGCAACGCGTTCATCGTCAAGCCGTCCGAACGCGATCCCAGCGTCCCCAACCGCCTCGCCGAGCTGATGACCGAAGCGGGCCTGCCCGACGGCATCCTCAACGTCGTCCATGGCGACAAGGAGATGGTCGACGCGATCCTCGACCATCCCGATATCGCCGGGATCAGCTTCGTCGGGTCGTCCGACATCGCCCAGTACATATACTCGCGCGGCACCGCGAACGGGAAGCGTGTCCAGGCCTTCGGCGGGGCCAAGAACCACGGCATCGTGATGCCCGACGCCGACCTCGACCAGGTCGTCAACGACCTCGCGGGCGCAGCCTTCGGCTCGGCCGGCGAGCGCTGCATGGCGCTGCCGGTGGTCGTGCCGGTCGGTGACGAAACCGCGGACGCGCTGCGCGAAAAGCTGATCCCGGCGATCGAGGGGCTGCGCGTCGGCGTCTCGACCGATCCCGAGGCGCATTACGGCCCGGTCGTCAGCAAGGCGCACAAAGAGCGCATCGAGCAGTACATCCAGATGGGGATCGACGAAGGCGCGGAGCTGGTGGTCGACGGCCGCGGCTTCATGCTCCAGGGCCACGAGGAGGGCTTCTTCGTCGGCCCGACCTTCTTCGACCACGTCAAGCCGAGCATGAAGAG
>DATEIK010000003.1:0-20214 GCA_035279065.1 Sphingomicrobium sp.
GCGCCGGCGAGCTTCAACCCTTTGACCAACCGCCTGACGGCCGACTTCGCGGCTTACGATGCGTTCCTCGACGCGATCGCCTTCAGCCGCGGCCGCGCCGCGTTCAGCGTCGGCACCGCCCCCGCGCTGGTCGTGCCCGTCTGGTCGGAAATGTCGCGAGTGATCGAGGACTGCCGCGTCTGACGCTCGCGAAGCGCAAGATCATGCCGAATGTTCACGCGATTACAAGTCTTGCGTTCACTTCAAAGAAGACTCATCTTCTCCTTGGCTTCAACGCAGCGAAAGGAGGTGATCCGATGTCTCATGGTTCAGCAGGGAGGTCGGAGAGGGGTGTTCGTAAGCCCTAGATGCTGACGAACGGCCACACCTTCGGCCGCTGACCATGTCGAAGGGCACCGCTGCATCGCGCGGCGGTGCCCTTTAACATATCTGCATACTGTCGTTCGTTGCCGACGCCGTTTATCATTTGGGAACCGTTACGGCTTTGAAGTGTCTTTTCCGCAACGACGGAGGGAGATTAAGCGATGGCCAAATCCTCACGCAGAAGTTCTTCAGGGTCTTCCGGATCGTCGCGCAACGCGACAGTCGACAAGCTCGCCAAGGCGGCGATGAGCAAGGAAATGCTGGCGGCCGGTTTGGCTGCAGCCGCGGCAGCGATCAGTGCGAGCCCCAAGGCGCGCCGCGCGATTCGCGACGCGGGGCTGGATGCCGCCGACACCGCATCGCAAGCCGCAAGCAATGTCGCGGCCAGCGCGTCCAAGCTCGGCTCGCTGATCGCCGACGCGGTTGCCGAAGCGGCGCAGCGCATGTTGTCGGGCAAATGGAGCGACGAGGCGGCGCCGGCTCGTGCCAGCTCCGGTGGCGCTCGCAAGTCGACCGCGAAACGCTCGACGGGCGCGCGCAAGACGGCTGCTCGCAAGACCACGGCGCGCAAGTCGACCGCGACGCGCGCCAAGGCTTCGACCGGTGGAGCGACCCGCACGGCAGCCGCGCGCAAGCCTCCCGCCGCGAAACGCTCGACCGCCAAGCGCGCGACCGGTGCGGCCAAGACTTCGACCGCGGCAAAGCCCGCGCGCAAGGCCCCGGCGCGGCGGCGCACGACCGCGCGCAAGCGGCCGACGGGCGGCAGCAAGAGCTAGGCGGCTCGGTCGTCGAACTGCAATCGGGCGAGGCGCGCGTAGAGCCCGCCGCGCTTGTTGAGCGTCGCGTGCGTCCCTTCCTCGACGATCCGCCCGTCGTCCATCACCACGATGCGGTCGGCGGCGCGGACCGTCGCCAACCGATGCGCGATGACGATCGTCGTGCGGTCGGCCATCAGCCGGTCGAGCGCGTCCTGGACCAGCCGCTCGCTTTCCGCATCGAGCGCCGACGTCGCCTCGTCGAGCAATAGCAAGGGCGCGTCGCGCAGCAGCGCGCGAGCGATGGCGATCCGCTGGCGCTGCCCGCCCGACAAGCGCGCTCCGCCTTCGCCCATGAACGTGTCGAGGCCTTGCGGAAGCGCGCGCAGGAAGTCCTCGGCATTGGCGTCGCGCGCAGCCTGCCACAGCTCGTCCTCGCTCGCATCCCAATTGCCGTAGCGCAGATTGTCGCGTGCGCTCGCCGCGAACATCACCGTTTCCTGCGGGACCATGGCGATACGCTGGCGGATGTCGGCGGGATCGGCGTCCTTCAAGTCGACGCCGTCGAGCAGGACTCGCCCGCTCTGCGGGTCGTAGAAGCGTTCGGCGAGCTGGAAGATCGTCGTCTTGCCCGCGCCCGACGGTCCGACGACGGCAAGCCGTTCGCGCGGCTCGACCGTGAGACTGAACCCTTTAAGGGCGCTGGTCTCGGGCCGCGTCGGATAGTGGAAGGTGACGTTTCCGAATACGAGCTGTCCGAGCGGCGGTTCTGGCAGTTGTGCGGGCTTCGCGGGCGGGCGGATGTCGGGCTCGGCATGGAGCAGCTCAGCCAGCCGCTCGGACGCGCCCGCGGCGCGGAGCAAATCGCCATACACCTCCGACAAAGCGCCGAACGCGCCGGCGAGCAACCCGCCGTAGAGCACGAAGGCGGCGATCGTGCCGCCGCTCATCCGGCCCGCCGCGACATCGATCGCGCCCTCCCAGATGATCATCGTGATCGCGCTGAACAGCAGGAAGATGACGATCGACGTCATGACGGCGCGCAGCAGGATGCGGCGCTTGGCGGTCGCGAACACGCGTTCGACGGCGTCGGTGAAGCGCGAGGTCTCCCGGCCCTGCTGGTTGAACGCCTGGACGATCTTCATCGCGCCCAGCACCTCGCTGGTCACCGTGCCGACGTCGGCGATGCGATCCTGGCTGTGGGTCGAGACGTTGCGGACCTTGCGGCCGAGGAACACGATGGGGCCGATCACCAGCGGCACGCCGAGCAGCATCGATCCCGCGAGCTTGGGCGACAGCGCGAACAGGATGACGATGCACGCCGTGCCCATGACGATGTTGCGCAAGGCGACCGACACGGTGGTCCCGACGACCTGCTCGATGATCGTCGTGTCGACCGTGATGCGCGACGTGATCTCCGCCGGTCGGTTTTCCTCGAAGAATCCGGGCGACAGGCGCAGCAGGTTGCGGTGCACCGCGAGGCGGATGTCGGCGACGGTGCGCTCGCCGAGCCACGACACGAAGTAGAAGCGGACCGCGGTCGCGAGCGCCATCACCCCGACGAGCACCAGCAGATATTGAAACCAGCGGGCAATGTCGTGGGTCGTGCCGGCGCCCGAGGCGAAGCCTTTGTCGATGATCAGCTTGAAGGCGTAGGGAACGCCCGATGTGGCGCCGGCCGCGACCAGCAGGGCGAGCGCGGCGATCGCGATGTGGCCCGGATATTTAAGCGCAAAGCCCCACACCGTGCGCAGGCTCTTGATCGAACGGCCCTTGGGCCTGCTGGCGGGGTTGGTGGCCATGACCGGCTCCCTAACAGCGGACCCCGCTTCCCTCAAACCCGGTGGCCGCGCGGGGTGAAGTCATGCTAATCAGTGGCGGAGGCCGCCGAATTCGGGAGATTTCGAAATGGTCTTTCTATTGTCATTGATCGCCAGCCTCGCCGCGGGACCGGTAATCCAGTCTGCGGCCCCCGGGGCGCGCGATGAATTTGTCCACGCCGCTGAAAACGGGCAGTTCCTGAGCGACTATTATCCCGAGGGCGCGGCCAAGCGCGGAGAACAGGGAAGGGTCGGCTTTCGAATTGCGATCGAGCGCGAAGGCTGGGTAGGATCATGCGAAGTCACCGAGAGCAGCGGTTTCAGGGCGCTCGACCGCGAAACCTGCGAGATCATGGTGCAATATGCGCGCGTGAAGCCGGTTCGTAGTGCGTCAGGAATGCCCGTCCGGGCAGTCCAGAGCGGCTATATCAACTGGAAGCTGCCCTCCGGCGTGAAACTCGCAACGCCCGCAGTCGTGACCGACAAGCCCAACCCGATTTTGTGCCGCCGCGACAACACGGCAGGGTCGATGGTTCGCAAGACCATCCAATGCCTGACCCGCTCCGAATGGGAGCTTCAGCAAGGCTTCACCCAGGACACGTGGCACGAACTGCAGGGCAAGGGCCACACCGGCAACGGCGGCTGATCGGCCACATCGGCGCAACTTATCCACATCAATGCCCGTTCGCAGGTGCAACACGCTTGCATGAGCGGGCCCGGCGGGCCACATCAGCCACTCTCCCGTCAGGCCGGCAATGAGGTTCGATGCTCTACGACGCCTATGAAATGCAGCGCTCGCTTCTCGCAGGTGCGAGCAAGCTTGCAGGCCTGGGCGCTGGCTGGCTCAACAATCCGACCAATCCCTGGGGATACAGCTCGATGGGGCCGCTGGTTGCGGCGAGCCTTGAAGTCTTTGCTCATGCTTCGGCGCCGCGCGGCAAGCCAGAGTTCGGGATCGTCGAAGCGAGGGTCGGGCGCAAGATCGTCGCGGTCGACGAGGACATCGTGCTGCGCAAACCGTTCGGGCAACTCAAATATTTCCGCAAGGTCGACGCCGAGTCCGGGCGGCCACTGCTGATCGTCGCGCCGATGTCGGGCCATTATGCAACGCTTCTGCGCGGCACGGTAGAGCGGCTGCTGCCCGACAATGACGTGTACATCACGGATTGGCGCGACGCGAAGTGCGTGCCGGTGAAGGACGGCGGCTTCGATCTCGACGATTACATCGACTATCTGGTCGAGTTCATGGAGCACATCGGCGAGCGCACCGGCGAACGGCCGCATTTGCTCGCGGTCTGCCAGCCGGCCGTCCCCGCCTTCGCCGCCACTGCGCTGATGGGCGCGACCAAGAACCGCTGGCGGCCGAAAACGCTCACCATGATGGGCGGGCCGATCGACACGCGGGAAGCTCCGACCGCGGTCAACACGCTCGCGACGCAACGGCCTCATGCCTGGTTCCAGCAGAACGTCATTGCGACTGTGCCGATGATCTACCCCGGCGCGGGACGAAAAGTTTACCCGGGCTTCCTGCAGCTCGCCGGGTTCATGACCATGAATTTGGGGTCGCACCTCATTTCACACTGGGAGATGTTCAAGCATCTCGTCGTCGGCGACGAAGAAGGCGCGGACGCGACGCGCAAATTCTACGACGAATATCGCTCGGTCTGCGACATGACCGCGGAGTTCTACCTGCAAACGGTGGACGCGGTGTTCCAGCGGCATCTGCTGCCCAAGGGCAAGCTCAAGCACCGCGGCGTGCGGGTCGACCCCGCGGCGATCCGCGACACGGCGCTGCTCGCGATCGAAGGCGAGCGCGACGACATTTCGGGCCTCGGGCAGACCAAGGCTGCGCTCGATATCGCGACCAAACTGCCTGCATCCAAGAAGAAATATTTCATGGCCAAGGACGTCGGCCATTACGGCATCTTCAACGGCCGCAAGTGGCGCGACAGAATTGCGCCGGTCGTCGAGAAATTCATCGCCGCCAACGACTGACGGCTGTTCGGTCCGACTTCGCCCGCTATAGCGCCGACCGAAAGGGAGCGGGCGATGGATGCGATTGGCAGGCGTGAGTTTTTGGGAACGGCGGCGGCGGCGGGACTGCTTGCGGGCTGCAAGGCGTCGAACGGGCCCGGCGCTCGCCCCGCGGCGGATCTCGCGAAGCAGTTGCAGGCGATAGCCGAGGGAATCCTCGCCGACTTCCCGCAGAACGCCACCATCCTCGGCATCGCCAAGGACAAGCTCGCGCCGTTGGCGCACCAGTGGCAGGACCAGACCCCGGCCGGCGTCGCGGCGCGCCGCTCCAACATCGACAAGCGGCTCGACACGCTGCGCGGGCTGGACCTCGCTGATCTCTCCAACCCGGACCAGCTCAATGGCGCGGTCGCGCTCCAGGCGCACGAGCTGGCGCAGGCCGGCTACGCCTTTCCGTTCGGCGATCCGCTGGTGCTCGATCCCAACAACGGCTTCCGCAACACGCCCTACGTCGTGAACCAGCTCGGCTGCGCCTACATCGACATGCCGGATTTCCTCGACAGCCGGCACACGATCGCCAATGCCGAGGACGCGCTGGCGTTCGCCGACCGGGTCGATGCCTATGCCCGAAATGTCGACGGCGAGACCGAGCGCCTGAAGCACGACCGCGGCATCGGCGTCGTCGCGCCCGATTTCACGCTCGACAAGACGATCGGGATCGTCGGCGGCGGGGCTGCCGAGAAGCCGGACCAATCCGCGGTTCTTGAGACGTTCAAGAAGAAGATGGGCGAAGCGCACTTGAGCGACGACAAGCTGGTCGAGCGCGTCGCGCAGTCGATGGCGACCAAGGTCATCCCCGCGCTTCAGCGCCAGGTCGAGGAATTGAAGCAGCACCGCGCGGTCGCGACGTCGGATGCCGGCGTGTGGCATTTCGACCACGGCGACGCTTATTACCAATGGGCGCTGAAGGCCGGCACCACGACCACGCGCAGCCCGCAGGAGATTCACCAGCTTGGGCAGGAGCAGGTGAAGACGATCCAGGCGCGGATGGAAGCGATCATGCAAAAGCAGGGGCTGACCGGCGGCACCGTCGGGGAACGGATGGCCGCGCTCGGCAAGGACCCGGCGCAGCTCTACCCGAACACCGCCGCCGGCCGCGAGCAGCTGCTCGCTTATCTCAACGGCCGCATCGCCGACATCCGGACGCGCCTGCCGCGCGCCTTCGCGACCATGGTACCGGGACGGTTGATCATCAAGCGCGTGCCGCCGGCGATCGAGGCGGGCGCGCCCGGCGGTTATGCCGCCGCGGGCTCGATCGACGGCAAGGTGCCCGGCCAATATTACATCAACCTGCGCGACACCGCGGAGTGGCCGAAATTCTCGCTGCCGACGCTCTGCTACCACGAAGGAATCCCCGGCCACGTGTGGCAGGGCGATTATGCCAATCGCATGCCGCTCATCCGCTCGATGCTGGCGTTCAATGCCTATAGCGAGGGCTGGGCGCTCTATGCCGAGCAGCTCGCCGACGAGCTCGGCGTCTATGCCGACGATCCGCTGGGCGAGCTCGGCTACCTCCAGTCGATGGGCTTCCGCGCCTGTCGCCTCGTGGTCGACACGGGGCTCCACGCGATGAAGTGGACCCGCGACCAAGCGACCGACTGGTTCGTCACGACCAATGGCGATGACCGCGGCTCGGTGCAGAGCGAAGTCGACCGTTACTGCGCGATGCCGGGCCAGGCATGCGGCTACAAGGTGGGCCAGCTCGAGATCGACCGCCTGCGCGACAAGGCCAAGGCGGCGCTTGGCGGCAAGTTCGACCTGAGGCGCTTCGACGATGCGGTGGTGCTCGGCGGGAGCGTGCCGATGACCCTGCTCGAGACGGTCATCGACAATTTCATCGCCAAGGCGAAAGGCTAGGCGTCACTTCTAACCCGTGCTTGTGCCGCCGCGGCGCCGGCTTCCCGACAGGCCGAACCAGGAAGCCGCGCCGCCAAGCGCGGCGATGACTCCCATGACGACCAGCGCGGCCGCGAAGGGCGCGAGCATCTCCTTGCCATGCTGCGCGAGCACGGCACCCAGCAACGCCACCGCGATCAATCCCCCGAGCCTCGCGACGGCGCTGTTGAAGCCCGACGCCATGCCCGTTTGATGCTTCTCGACCGCCGCGAGAACGGTGCTGGTCAATGGCGCGACAGCGAGCGTCATTCCGATCGATGCCACCAGGATTCCGGGAAAGACGTGGGTCCAATAGTCCTGGGCCTGGGCGATGCGGGTGCAGAGAACAAGTCCGGCGCCGACCACGATGGGCCCGATCGTAAGTGGGATCTTCGGCCCCACCCGCACCGCGAGCTTGCCCATAAACGGCGACCCCAGGCCGAGCAGGATCGAGAGTGGCAGGAGCGACAGGCCCGCTTCCACCGGAGAATATCCGCCTGCTTCGATCAGCACATAGGGAATGAGCAGCATCGCGCCGCCGAACGCGCCGTAGAGGAGGAACGTCATGACATTGAGCGCCGAGAAGCAGCGGTTGTCGGCGAACAGTGCCAGCGGGATCATCGCTCTGGGCCCGAGGCGCCGCTCGTCGATAAGAAAAGCAGCCAGAAGCAATGCGCCGATCGCGACGGAAATACCGGCCATCGTCGTCAGCACGAACTTCTGCGACCAGAGCGTCAGGCCGTAGGTCGATGCGCCCAGCCCCAATGTCGCAAGCGCGGCGCCGCCGGCATCCAGGCGCGCCTTTTCGGGCTCCCTCACCTCCGCGACCTTGGTCAGCGCGATGACGATCGCGGCCGCGACGAACGGCAGGTTGATGTAGAAGATGCTCTCCCACCCGACATGGTCGACCAGCCAGCCGCCGATCAAAGGCGCGATGGCGGCAGCGATCGCTCCGGCGGCAGCCCAGATCCCGATCGCCCGGCCGCGCGCTTCGCCTTCGTAGGCGCCGTTCAACAGCGCGAGGCTGTTGGGCAGCAGCAGGCCGGCGCCAATTCCCTGCACAGTCCTGCCGGCCAGCAGCGGCCCGATCGAGCCGCTCAGCGCACACGTCAGCGACCCAAGGCCGAACAGACCCGTGCCGATTACCAGCCAGCGCCGCCGTCCGTGATGGTCGCCAAGTGACCCGCCAAGCAGGATCAGCGCCGCGAGCGGCAAGGTGTAGATGTTGACCACCCACTGGACCTCGGCCGCGGCGGCGCCCGTTCCCTCGCGGATCGCGGGCAGAGCCACATTGAGGATCGACCCGTCAATAAAGCTGAGGGACGAAGCAGCAACCGACATGACCAGCGTCCAGCCGGGGTGGCCGGAGCGCGCGCGGCTAGCGTCGCGCGGGCTCAATCGACGTGCTGCGCGAGCGCTGCCTCGACCATGTTACGCCAGGTGTCGGCATCCCCCGCGGCCGCCATCGCCTCGTCCGGCTCGCGCATCGTGTGCAGCACCGCCAGCGCCTGGTTGACGTGCTCGTGCCACACGTGATCGACCTTGTCGGCCGCGGACGGGTCGCTGCCTTCGGCATTGCTGCTGTGTGCGGCGCCGGCAAGGACGCGCGCGACGCGTTCGACGAGCGGGCAGTTGGATTCGGGCATGCGATACCTCCCTGTTTGCCCGTTCAACACGCCGAGCCGCGTTTGGGTTCAAGCCGCCGCGAACGCGATCTCTCAACCCCGCTCGCTCTTGCCTGCGGGGGGAGTGCAGGTCGCCATGCGGTCGAGCGACTGGACGATCAGCGGCTTCACTTGCGCGTTCTTGAGCGCGGCGAGCTGTTTCAAGGACCGCGCGCGGCCGAGGTCCTGAGCGACGAGATAGCCCACGTAATAGGCAAACCTCGGCGGGAGGTTGGGACTGATCTGCCTGCTTCCGCCCATGAACATCGGCCCGGCTTCCTGCATATCGGTCGAGTCGAGCCGCGTACGCACCGCGCAAATCGCTTCGGTGCGATGAGCTTCGACGGCGTCGCGGAGCGGCTTCGGCTCCGTCAGGAGCAAGGACTCGTCGCTGGCGCCCGGGTTGAGCCGCGACGCGACATAGGTCGCGAGGCCTTCGGTCCACAGCCCGCACCAGACGATCTCGCATTCCGCGAACGTGCGCCGATGCAGCAGGTGGAACAGCTCATGATGAAAGAACGGCTGGATTGGAGAGTTGCTGTGCAACCGGTCGATCATGTCGGCGCCGAACATCAGCCGCGTGCCCTCGGGCAGGTCGCGCGTGCCGCCGTCGAACTCGCCGAAGCTGACCACAAGATAGACGGGCGGATAGCCGCGCATCGGGCCGAACGCCTTCTCGAAGCTCGCCTGGGCCGGTCCAATCAGCCCCGAGAATTGGCGGCTGACGCGCTGGATCCCCGCCTTCCGGTCGGGATAGGCCTTGAGGCCCTTGAGCACGAACGCCTGGTACTTCTCAGGCGTCATGAAGTCCTTGACCCTGTCGGCGGCGTAGAAGCCCGGGAGGACCTTGGCGAAGGCCGCCTCGAAAGCCTCGGCGCGCCGGTCGTCGGGAATGTCCCTGGTCGCGGTCCAGATGCGGTCGAAATCGCCGGTGGTGTCGACGAGCTGCAGGCCCGTGGTTCGCGGGGGAGGCGCGGCGGCAGTGAGCGAGAACGCCAAGCCCAGAAGCGCCAGCAACCGCACGTTCAAAGCACCTCGAACAAACCCGCCGCGCCCATCCCGCCACCGACGCACATGGTGACGACGACATGTTTGACGCCCCGGCGCTTGCCTTCGATCAAAGCATGACCGGTCATCCGCGCCCCGCTCATGCCGTAGGGATGGCCGATCGAGATCGAGCCCCCATCGACGTTCATCCGGTCTTCGGGGATGCCGAGCTGCTCGGCGCTGTAGAGCACCTGCACCGCGAACGCCTCGTTGAGCTCCCACAGACCGATGTCGTCGACTTTCAGGTCGAAGCGCTTCAGCAGCTTGGTCACCGCATCGATCGGGCCAATGCCCATCTCGTCGGGCTCGGTGCCGGCGACGGCCATTCCGACATAGCGGCCCATCGGCGCGATCCCGCGGCGCTCGGCTTCCTTGGCTTCCATGAGGACCGCTGCCGAGCTTCCGTCCGAGAGCTGGCTGGCATTCCCCGCGGTGATCGAGGTGTCCGGGCCAAGCACGGGATTGAGGCCCGCAAGCCCCTCCAATGTGGTGTCGGCGCGATTTCCCTCGTCCCGGGCAAGCGTCACTTCCTTTTGTGAGACCTCGCCGGTTTCCTTGTTGGTGACGTTCATCGTCGTCGTGACGGGGACGATCTCCTCGTCGAACCGCCCCGCCGCCTGCGCGGCGGCAGTGCGCTGCTGGCTTCTCAGCGCATATTCGTCCTGTCGTTCGCGGCTGATCCCGTAGCGCTGCGCCACCGTCTCCGCGGTCTGCAGCATCGGCATGTAGATGTGCTTGTGCATCGCCATCAGCGCGGGATCGGGGGCGATGCGCATTTCCGGCGTCTGGACCAGGCTGATCGAATCCTGTCCGCCCGCGGCGACGACGTCCATCCGGTCGATGATGATCTGTTTGGCGGCCGTCGCGATCGCCATCAGGCCCGACGAGCATTGGCGGTCGATGGTCATGCCCGAGACGGTGACTGGGCAACCCGAGCGCAGCGCGACCTGCCGGCCGATGTTTCCGAACTGGGTGCCCTGGGTCAGCACCGCGCCCCAGACGACATCGTCGATCTCGCCCGGCTCGATCCCGGCGCGCTCGATCGCGGGCTTGAGAGAAAAGCTGCCCAGCGTCGGTCCGAGCGTCGCGTTGAAGGCGCCCTTGTAAGCACGCCCGATCGGGGTCCTGGCCGTTGAAACGATCACCGCGTCACGCATTCGCTTCTCCCTAAAGGAACATCAGTCCGAGCCAGTCGGCGGTCAGTGCGGGCTTGGCCTCGCCCTCGATCTCGACCGTCACGTTGTGGCGCATCAGGATTTGCCCCGGCGCTTTCTCCTCGACCGAGTCAAGGCGGAAGCGGCCGCGCACGCGCCTGCCGGATCGGACCGGCGCGAGGAAGCGCACGTGCTCCAGCCCGTAATTGACCGCCATCCTGAGCCCATCCGGCAGCAGCATCGCCTCGGCGCCCATCCGCGACAGCAGTGACAGCGTCAGGAAACCGTGCGCGACCGTGCCGCCGAACGGGGTCTGCGCTGCTGCCTCAGGGTCGATGTGGATGAACTGGCGGTCGTCGGTTGCAGCGGCAAAGGTGTCGATGCGCGGCTGGTCGACGACGATCCAGGACGACACGCCGACTTCTTCGCCAATGCGCTTCCGGATTTCGTCGAGGGTGGCGAGCGGCATCCGCTTGCTGTAACCCGGCGTCGACCGTGAGCAAGTCCGGGGGTGTACCAGTGATTTTCCATATCTCGATCAGCGCCGACGATCCGAGGCGCACCGCGACCATGCTCGCCGAGCTTTGGCGCGGCGAGGCCTTCCCATTCCCGATGGTCGGCAAGGGCAGCTGGGTCGCGCATGCCGGCGACGACCGTCGCTCGACCATCGAAGTCTATCCGCGCGACATGGCGTTCTATCCAACCGATCGGGCGGGCGAGGAGCGGTACGAGCCGGTCTCGCGCAACGGGCCGTTCCACGCGGCGGTCGCGACGCCGCTGAGTATCGAGGACGTCGAGGAAATCGGCCGCAAATACGGCTGCCAGACCAGCCTCTGCCATCGCGGCCCCTGGTTCCGGGTGATCGAGTTCTGGGTCGACAATTGCCTGATGCTCGAGATGCTGACGCCCGAGATGCAGGCGGAATATCAGGCGAGCATCACGCCCGACAACTGGCGGGCGATGCTGACCAATGCGTTCAAGCTGACCCCCGAAGGCGAGCCGATCGAGGACGCCGCCTAAGCCCCAGCAGGCGGCGCGTAGGGCATGACCATCGTACCGTCGGGCGCGGCGGTGAAGGTCGTCTGCGTCGGATAAGCGAACTGGATGCCGTGCTCGGCGAAGCTGCGCAGCACCGCGAGCGCGACGGCCGTGCGGTCGGCGGCGACCTTGTTCAGATCGACGCTGCGCGAATCGTACAAGAGCTCGAAGTCGATGCTCGACGGCCCGAAGCCGAGGATCGCACAACGCACGAAGGTGCAGCCCTTGCGCGATTCGACCGCGCCCTTGGCGAGCGACACGACCTTGTCGAGCTCGTCCGGCGGGGTCTGGTAGACGAGGCCGAAGGGGAGCGACGAGCGGCGGCTCCTGCCGACGTTGAAATTGTGGATTTCGCGCTCGAGCAGCTTGGTGTTGGCCATCACCACCTGCTCGCCATTCACCGAGCGGAGGCGCGTGGTCTTCAGCCCGATGCGCTCGACCGTCCCCGTCGTCTCATCGTACTGGATGATGTCGCCGCGCTTGAACGGCTTGTCGAACAGGATCGCGAGCGCGGCGAACAGGTCGGAGAAGATGCCTTGCGCGGCAAGGCCGATGGCGATGCCGCCGATGCCGAGCCCAGCGACCAGCGCGGTGACGTTGACGCCGAGGTTGTCGAGGATGACCACGATCGCCAGCGCGAACAGGGCGACGCTGACCAGCACGCGGATGATCGCATTGGCGTTGCCAAGCGCGCTCTCGCTCTCGCCCGTGCCGACGCGGCGCGCAATGAGCGCGAGGATCAGCTCGCGCGCCCAGATCGCGCCCTGCAGCGCGAAGGCGACGGTGAAGCCGATGTCGACCAGGTGCTGCGCTCGCGTGGGCGGTTCGGCGTAGCTCGCGACGATGTCGATTGCCGCCATGACCATGAAGAAGATCGTGGTCCGCGCGAGCACTCGGCCAAGCACGCTGCGCCAGCCAAAATGCGCCGCTTCGCTCTCGCGCGCGACCATGCGCTGACCGATCATCCGCGCGACGATCATGATCGCGACGATGCCCGCCGCGACCAGCCCGCCGATCAGCACGCCTTCACGATTGGCGATCAGCCAGTCGACGACGCTCTGCGTCGGACGGATCGGGTCGAGCTTGGGCGCCACCGCCGCGCCTTGTGGCGGGCGCCGCGCCGTCGATCAAGCCGCGGCGCGCTTGCGCCGCTTCTTCGGCGCCAGGAAATCGAGCAGCGCAACCTCCGCGCTCGAGACGCGCTTGCGCGACCGCGGGCGTTCCATGCCGTCGAGCGG
This sequence comes from Sphingomicrobium sp., assembly GCA_035279065.1. Classification (GTDB taxonomy): domain Bacteria; phylum Pseudomonadota; class Alphaproteobacteria; order Sphingomonadales; family Sphingomonadaceae; genus Sphingomicrobium. Next base: position 12,989 of record DATEIK010000003.1, read on the forward strand.
ATCGCGCGCGTCATCCTTCACCGCCTCGAGCAGCTTGGGGTGGACATAGGATTTGCGGCTGATCGCAGGCGTGTTGCCGAGTGCCTCGGCGACCGGCTCGATCACCGTCTTGACGGTGATCCGTGCGTCTTCCTTCTTCTTCAGCAATTGCTCGAGCGCGATGACGCTCGCGCTCCACGTGCGAAAATGCTTCGCGGTGAATTCGCCGCCGGTCGAATCGCGGATGTATTCGTTGACGTCGCCGGAGGTGATGGGCTTGGGCTCGCCGTCGCCGTTCACATATTGGAACAGCATCTGGCCGGGCAGATCCTGGCAGCGCTTGCAGATGCGCTTCAAGTTCGTGTCGGTGATCTTCACCTCGCGCACGATCCCGTGCTTGCCGGTGAAACGCATCAACAGGCCGTGGCCGGTACGCTTGAGGTGCCGGCGGCGAAGCGTCGTCGCGCCGAAGCTCTTGTTCGCTTTCGCATATTCCTCATTGCCGATGCGGATATGCTCGGTGTCGAGCAAGCGAACGACCGCGGCAAGCACCGCCTCGCGCGTCAAATCGCGGCGCTTGAGGTCCTGTTCGACGCGGCGCCGCAGCTTGGGGAGCGCCTTGCCGAACTCGAGCAGCCCTTCGTATTTCGCGCTTTCGCGTTTTGCCCGGAAGTCCGCGTGATAACGATATTGCTTGCGGCCCCGCGCATCGACTCCGGTCGCCTGAAGATGGCCGTTCGCGTCCTTGCAGAACCAGGCATTCTCATAAGCGGGCGGAAGGCCGACCGCATTCAGCCGCTCGATCTCGTCGCGATCGGTAACCCGCGCGTCGCCGTCGAAATAGGCCCAATACCGGCCCATTCTTTTTCGCGTGTAGCCGGGCTCGCCGTCGTTGCTGTGCCTCAACACGCCGTGATCTCTTGGGCGGTACGCTTCACTCGGCTCATCGGCGGGTCTAAGCGCTCCGTGGGCGGGCGAGTTCCTGAAGGAGAGTGATTATGCCCCTCATCCCCGATTCCCGGATCCTGATCGTCGCGACCGACGGTTTCGAAGAATGGGAGCTGTTCGGGCCGCGCGAGATGCTCCAGAAACGCGGTGCCGACGTCGTGCTCGCCTCGCTGAAGCGCGACCCGATCCAGGCGACGATCCACGACGATCCGGGCAAGACCATCCGCCCCGATCTCACCGTCGACGAAGCTCATGCCGACGATTTCGACGCGTTGATCATACCCGGCGGCGTGCGCAATCCCGACCAGCTCAGGATGCATCCGCGCGTCGTCGATCTGATTCGCGAATTCGATCGGCAGGGGAAGCCGATCGCGGCCATTTGCCACGGGCCGTGGCTGCTGGTCGAGGCCGACCTGCTGCGCGGCCGCACCGCGACCAGCTGGCCGTCAATCCGCACCGACCTCAGGAATGCCGGCGCGAACGTGGTCGACGAGCCCGCAGTGACCGACGGCAATATCGTCACGGGCCGCAAGCCCGACGACGTCGAGGCGTTCACGAATGCCCTCATCGAGCTGGTCGAGAATGCACCGGAAGTTACCGAAATCCGCGAACCGAGCGAGCTCCCGGCCTAACGGAGTCGCAAGGATTTCGGCGTATCAGCGCGCAGATGGATGCGCGCACCGCGGAACGGATCGAATCGGTCGTGGACGCCGCCGCGGCGAGCCTGCTCGCCGGCGCGGTGGGCTATGCGGTCTACAAGCTGGCGATTGCGCAGGCCGCGGTGGCTGGCGCGGGGGTCGCCTTCGGGCTGTCGTTCGCCGGGCTCCGCCGGGTCCAGCCCGCCAAGAACGCGCCCGTTGCCGATGGACCCGCTGCGACTCCCGTGGGAGACTTGCTCGCCGAGGCCGACCGGTCGCTGGCGCATGAGGAGGACGAGCTCGTGCTCGACGACATTCTCGCCGCGCTCAATCCGGATTCGCGGGTGGTTCGCCTGTTCGAGCGGGACGCGATGCCGGCACCTCGAGCCGCGGCCGACGCGTCGCAAGACCTTCACGACGCGCTCGCCGAGCTGCGCCGGTCGCTGAACTAGAACCGGCCGCTTACTCCTCGATGGTCAAGGCTTCGATGTCGAGCAGGACCGCGCCATCCTCCTGGCGCCGCGGACCGCCGCGAACGGCGATCTCGGCGACGATCTGTCCCGGAAGATCGAACTCGGCGTCGTCGAGGCCGGCGCACAGCCGCTCGGCGATCGCGCCCGAGCCGGCACCCGGGATGCGGAGCTGAATCTCGTGCCGCTCGCCGATGAACGTCAGCGATTGCCAGTCCGTCGAACGGACGCTCGTAAGCAAAATCCTATCGCGCGGCGCTCCGGCCCGCTCGAGCAACGCGCGGAGCAGCGTGCTTGCCGTCGGCGACATTGCGATCTTCAACATTGCGCCGCCTCCAGATAGGCGCGGACGCGCGCGACCGTCTCGGGGCGCGGGTCGCGCCCGTTGCGAAGATCGAACACGAACCGCGGATCCCCCATGGCGATCCGGCCAAAGCGGGTCGGGGGAATGTCAGTCTGGCGCAAAAATTTCTCAACCTCTCTAAGCAAATGCACGGGCCATTCCTTATAGTCGAATACGACTCGGCTGACCGTTCCTTCCCAACGCATTTCCTACTTGTCTAGGCGTTTTCCTATAGCTAAAGGCGAAACAACCATGTTGCCGGATCCGCGTATCGTCCTCGAAAGATTGTGTGCTGAGCGAGGCGAGGACTTCGCCGGCCTGTCGCGGATGCTGGGGCGCAATGCGGCCTACATCCAGCAATATGTCCGGCGCGGCGTTCCCAGGCGCCTGAAGGAAGAGGAACGGCGCAAGCTCGCGCGCTACTTCTCGGTCTCGGAAACGGTGCTCGGAGGCCCCGCCGATCTTCCCGGCCGCGAGGGACTCGTTGCCGTCAATCGCACCGCCGTCCGCGCCTCGGCGGGGCCGGGAGCGATCGTGTCCGAGGAATCGGGCCGGCCCTATTTCGCCTTCGACGAGCGCTGGCTGAAGGCGCTGACCGGGAGCCCGTCGGACAAGCTGTCGATCATTCGCGTCGAGGGCGATTCCATGGCTCCCACGCTCAATCCGGGTGACGACATCCTGGTCGACCTCGCCGACCGCGAGGAGCGGCTGCGCGACGGAGTCTATGTGCTGAGGATCGACGATACGCTGGTGGTCAAGCGGATCGCGCTCCACCCGATCGGCGGGCGCGTCACGGTCCAGTCGGACAATCCGGCCTATCCGGACTGGCCCGATTGCGACCTCGCCAGTCTCAATTGCATCGGCCGCGTGATCTGGGCGGGCCGCAAGCTCGTCTGAGCTACTTCCGCCGGTCGATCAGCCAGATCAGCACCGCGACCGCGATACCCGCGGCCGTCCCGATCAGGACTCCCTTCATCGGGTTTCCGATCGCAAGGCCAAGAGGGAAGCCGGCAAGGATGCAGATCATGAGGAAGCATCCTCCGGCGCGGGTGCGGCTGCCTTGCATGGTTCGCCCATGGCAGAGCCGCCCGAGCGTGGCCAGCGGGCCGCGCTACAAAGTGGGGAAGTTCAGGCGCTTTTGAAGCGCGATAAATCGTGGTTCGTGACGGAGCGGATCGAGGAACACGTCGATCTTGACGTTGGTCAGGCCCGGGTCGTGGATCGCCCAGGCGCGGTCGAGCGCGGCAAAGGCGCGCTCCTTGTCGCCCCGTTGCGCATAGATCTCGGCATATTGATAGCTTGCCGTGTCCCCGAAAGCGCGCTGGATTTGGGCGACAGTCCGGTCAGAGGCGGCCCGGTTGCCCTGGCGATCGAAGACCATCGCTTCGCCGGTCAGGCGATAGACATCGCTAGGGCTTGCTTTCGCGTACTGGGCTTGCGCCGCGTCGAGCTTGCCCAATTGCATCAGCGCAAGCCCCATGAAGCTGTGAGTCCGCGACACGTTGGGCGCGAGTTCGATGCCTCTTTGCAACGGAGCGATGGCTTGCGCGTAGCGGCGCGAACAAACCAGGACATAGCCTTCGCGGGCGAACGCCACCGGGTTCAGCGGGTCACTTTTCTGGGCCTGCCTCGCGAGGTCGAGCGCAGCGGCGAACGCGCCCATCCGGGTGATGAAGATCACGCATTGCAGCTGGTCCGCAACGTCGAGTCCGGGGAGCGACTGCGCTTTCCGGAACTCGGCGAGCGCGGCGGGCAAGTTCAGCTGGAACTGGTAGGCCCCCGCCAACGCAACGTGACCTGCGGGCAGGGTCGGGGCGAGTGCAATCGCCTGCTGTGCGCTCTCGACGGCCTGAGCATAGCCCGCGTCGAACGACGGGGCACTGGCGATCGACCCAGTCATGAAATTGAGCGCGAGCGACTTCCAGGCGTGAGCGCTGGCGAACTTCGGATCGAGCGCGATCGCCGAATCGAACATGCCAATGGCCTGTCGATAAGCCGCCTCGTCGTCCGCACTGCGCAGCGCGTCGCGACCCTTGAGGTAAAGGTCCTGCGCTGCGGGATTGACCGTTCCTCCGACCTCGATCGCGGCCTTGGCGCGCCCGAGGGCGACGCTGAGCGCCCGCGCGACATTCTCGGCGATGTCGCTCTGGATCACCAGCTCGTCGCCAGGTTTGCGGTCATAGTCCTGCGACCAGCGCTCCATGCCGTCGCTGCCCTTGACCAGCTGGGCGCTGACCCGGATCGTTCCGGGTGAGCGCCGGACCGTGCCGGTCAGGATGTTGGCGACGCCGAGTTTCCTGGACACGGTCTCGGCGTCGGAATCCTTCACGGCTTCGGACGATGTTCTTCCCACGACCTGCAATCCGACCCGTGAGAGGGCGCTTCGCAGTTCCTCGGTCAAACCGTCGGAGAAATAGGCCTGCGTCGCATCGCCGCTCAGATTCTCGAACGGCAGCACGGCGATGCTGGCCGCGGCTTGCGCGGAACGCGGCTTGATCAGGAGCCATGCGCCGGCGCCCGCGATGATCGCGGCGCCGACCCCTGCACCGGCGAGAATCTCGCGCCGGCTGACGGAGCTTTGTCGATGCTGCCGGTGGCGCGCCGCGAGGGGCTTGCCGGCGATCATCGCATGCACCGCGGCGAGCACGGCCTCGAACCGCCGGTCGTCCGGCCGGCCGCGCCAGCCGCTCAGTTGCAGCGCCTGGGTCTCGCCGAAGCCGAGCGGCAGTCGGACATTGTCGATGCGGATGGGGAGATAGACGCCGCGCTCCATCGCGCGGGACGCCTCGTCGCGAACGAAGTGACCTTCGGGCCCGGTCGAACGCTTGCTCCACATCACGAGCACACATTTGGCGGAATCGAGCTCCCGCTCGATCGATCGGCGCCATTCGTCGCCGCCGCCGATCTGCGCGTCCCACCAAACGGTGAGGCCTTCCGCTTCGAGCGCGCTGACGAGCGGCTGCACCCGCCGGCGGTCCTCAGCCTTGTAGGAGACGAACACGTCGCTCATGAGCTTGCCCCCAGCCCCGTGGTACGGACTTTAACCAGCGGTCTCCGTTCAGCGCAACCGGACGAAGATGACATCTTGGTTAGCGCGACATTGACCGATTCTGGTGGCCAGTCAGGAAACCCGCGGGTGCTAATCAATCCCGCATGGACGCCCTTCACATCCATGGCCGCGGCGCGCTTGCCGACGCGACGGCGCTGATCGAGCAGTTCGGGGAACTTGCAGAGAGCGAGGCCGCGCAACGCGCTCGCCAAAGCCGCGACCTCGGCAATCTCGCGCGCTTCTGCCACTGGCGGCAGATCGAGCGCGTGATCGCCACACTGGCCTGCGACGAGGTCCGCGGCACGGTCCACTAGCCGATAAATTTCAATAGGATGCGCCCCGGCTTAAACGCGGTGCGCCCAGGCCTATTCGTACTGGCGCCGTTCAGAGCGCCTAGCTAAGGCTCTCCTCCGGATGAGCGGGCGGGGATCAACGCGGATGGCCGCGCGGCTGCTGTGCGCGGCCGCCTTTTCCGCATTCGCAACGCCCTGCTTCGCGCAGGATGCTCCGATGCCGGTTCCTGACGCCGCCGAGCTCGACCCGAGCGCGCCGCTCGATCCGCTCCCCAACCTCGGCGTCGACTGGCCCGACCTCAACGCGCGAGACGCCACCGAGCCGACGCCCGCCCAGGAGACCTCGGCCGCGACAAACGAAAACGCGTCGGAAGTTCGCTACGCCTGGAGCGTCGAGGGCCTCGCTCCGGTCGGCAACGCGGAGGACCTGCTCGTCGAGTTCCGCAAGCAGTCCGCGCTGGAAGCCGACCACAAGGATCCCGCCAATTCCGCCCAGATCGGCCGCCGCTCCCGGGCCGATGCGGACCTGCTCGCCGAACTGCTCCGCAGCCAGGGCTATTATGACGCGGTGGTCGAGCCGCGGACCGAGCGCGCCGACGGCATGCTTCGGGTCGTGCTTACGGCCGATCCGGGAGAGCAATATCGCTTCGCCTCGGTCGAGCTTCCCGGCCTCGAAGCCGCCGGGGCTGAAGACCAGGCCAAGCTGCGCGCCGCGTTCGGGGTCGCGGCGGGGGACGCGGTGATTGCCGAGGACGTGATCGCCGGCGGCGCCGCACTGACCCGCGCGCTCGGCGAAGAGGGGTTCGCCGAGGCGAAGGTCGGCGAGCAGGACATCGAGATCAACCACCAGACGCATCTCGCGACCTTGAGCCTGCCGGTCGATCCGGGGCCGGTGGCGCGCTTCGGCCAGATCCGTGTCTCCGGCCGCCCGCCGTTCAGTGCGCGGCACATCGCGACCATCGCTCGTTTCAAGTCGGGCGCGCCGTTTAAGCGCTCGAAGATCGAGGACCTGCGCCGCGCCCTGATCGCGACCGGCCTCGTTTCGACCGCCGAGATCCGCGTCGTTCCGGTCAACGACGGGCGCACGGTCGATCTCGCCGTGCGCCTCGAGCCCGCGCCGCAGCACACGATCGCCGGGGAGCTCGGCTACGGCACCGGGCAGGGCGCGCGCCTCGAAGCGAGCTGGACCGACCGCAACTTCTTCAACCCAGAGGGTGCGCTGACCTTGCGCGGGATCGCCGGAACCAAGGAGCAACTGGTCGGCGTCCAGTTCCGCCGCAGCAATTTCCTCGAGCGCGACCAGGTGCTGAACCTCCAAGCGTCGGGCTCGCACCAGAAGTTCGACGCTTACGAAGCGCGCACCATCCTGCTTGCGGGCAACATCGAGCGGCAGAGCAACTTCATCTGGCAGAAGAAATGGACCTGGACCGCCGGCGCGGAGCTCCTCGCGACCGACGAGCGCGGCGTCTTCAACTCGGCGGGCTTGAAGGACACGCGCACCTTCCT
>DATEIK010000004.1:0-12953 GCA_035279065.1 Sphingomicrobium sp.
CTGCGGCTGGTCTGCCGCCCCTACGTGTTCACGGCCTCGCTCCCGCCCTCGGTCGTCGCGACCGCCGCGACCTCGATCCGCAAGCTGATGGACAGCGCCGACAAGCGCGCGCACCTGTGGGAGAACTCGAAGCGCCTCCACGCCGGCCTGCGCCAGCTCGGATTCGAGCTCGGCACCGACGAACCGCAATCGGCGATCATCGCGGTCATCATGCCCGACCTGGAAACGGGCGCGGCGATGTGGGAAGCGCTCCTCAACGAAGGCCTGTACGTCAACCTCGCCCGGCCGCCGGCTACGCCCGCCGGCATGACCCTGCTGCGCTGCTCGCTGTGCGCGCTCCACACCGACGACCAGGTCGGGGAGATTTTGGGCATGTTCGCTGCGGCGGGCCGTGCAACGGGTTGCATAAGCTGAGCCAAAGACCGCCTTTTTTGGGGAACCTTTGGCTTTCGCCAAAAGGTTAACGAGTCTAGATTGGCGGAATGATCGGGGACGGGGAAGAGGTTCGCTTCGACTGGCGGCGAGGCGGCGCTGCCGCGGCCGGCCTCGCCCTTGCGCTGGTGCTCGTCGTCAGCGTCTTCCTGGTGAAGATCGCCAATGATGCGCGGGAGCAGGCGCTGACCGCCGAGCGCCACGCCTATGACGTGGCCCTTGTCGTCCGCAACGTCAGCTCCAACGTCGCCCGGGCCGAGGCCGCGCTGTCGCGCTTCGTGCTCGACGAGAACGTCGAAACCAGCGGCAACATCTATTCCAACGACTGGCAGCTCGCCGGCTTCCAGATCCGCCAGCTCAAGGAGCTGATGAGCAACAGCCCCGACCAGCGGCGCCGCGTCGGGGAGCTTCAGGCGCTCTACAACCAGCGCGGCCAGGAGCTGTCGCTCGCGGCCCGCGCCGCCGTCGCCAAGCAGGGCGAAGCCGGGATCAGTTACTATTACCAGGCCGCGACCAAGGGCTCCGGGGACGAGCTCGACGCCAAGCTCAACGAGATTACCGCGAGTGAACGCGCGGCGCTTCGCGGCCGCATCGAGCAGAGCCAGTTCTTCTCCGCCCAGGCCGACCAGTTCACGACCTATTTGAGCTGGCTCGGCATCATCGTCGGCATCGGCGCGATCTTCCTCGGCGTGGTCGCGGTTCAGGCCCTGCGGCAGAACGCCGCGGCCCGGCGCGAGGCCGAGAATGAATCGGAGCGCGCCGAAGCGCTCGAGCAGGCGGTGCGTGAGCGCACGCAGGAGCTGTGGGAAGCGAACCAGGCGCTGAAGGCCGAAGCCTTCGAGCGCGAGGCGGCCGAGGCCCAGCTCCGCCAGGTCCAGAAGATGGAGGCGGTCGGCCAGCTCACGGGGGGCATCGCGCACGACTTCAACAACATGCTCGCCGTCGTCGTCGGCGGCATCGACCTTGCGCTGCGCCGCCTCAACGGCCCGCGGCGCGAGGTGATGATGCACCTCAACAACGCCATGGAGGGCGCGACCCGGGCGGCCGCGCTGACCCGCCGGCTCCTGTCCTTCGCCCGCTCCGAGCCACTGCTTCCCGAGCGCGTCGACAGCAAGGAGCTGATTGGCGGCATGTCCGACCTCCTCGACCGCACGCTCGGCGAGCGCGTCCGCGTCGAGGTCGACATGGCGAGCGACACCTGGCCGATCTACGTCGACCCCCACCAGCTCGAGAACGCGATCGTCAACCTCGCGGTCAACGCCCGCGATGCGATGGACGGCCAGGGCCTGATGCGCATCGCGACGAGCAACGTGAAGCTCGCTGCCAACGAGGTCGGCGACGTGCGTCCGGGCGAATATGTGAAGATCGGCGTCACCGACACCGGCTGCGGGATGACCCCCGAGGTGCTCGAGCATGCGTTCGAGCCGTTCTTCACGACCAAGCCGGTCGGCAAGGGCACGGGCCTCGGCCTCAGTCAGATCTTCGGCTTCGCCCACCAGTCGGGCGGCGAGGTCGGGATCGAAAGCCAGGTCGGCCGCGGCACCACCGTGTCGATCTTCCTGCCCCGTACCGAGGCCGCCGCGGCGTCGATCCGGGTCCACCCCGCCGTCCAGCGCGCCGCCGATTCCGACGCGCATATCGCCGGCGCGCGCATCTTGCTCGTCGAGGACGACCCGCGCGTGCGCAGCGCGACCGTCGATGCGCTCGAGGATCTCGACTACGAGCCCATCGCGTGCGGCAGCGGCGCCGAGGCGATCGACACATTCAAGCGCCAGGAGTTCGACCTCGTCATCACCGACGTGATCATGCCCGAGATGACCGGGCCGGAGCTGATCCGCCACCTGAAGGCGACGCACGACCGCGAATTCTCGGTGCTGTTCGTCACCGGCTATGTCGGGGAGGGCGAAAGCGACGACCTCAGAAGCCACGAGCTGCTGCGCAAACCCTTCACCGTCGGCGCGCTGGCGAGCGCGGTCGCCGCCGCGCTGACCCGCGACGCTAGCGAACCGCCCCGGACCTCAAAAGCCGCGGCAAAGGGTTGAGCAGCCGAGCCCAAGCGTAGCGGAGCGCTAGCGAGCACAGATTGGGCGAAGAGACTGCGAAAGCCGGACGGCCTGCCGTGTAGCGGACAGGACCGACGGCGCGGATTTACTCCGCGCCGGCCCTAACGGACGGCGCCCGAGCTGAGGAGCTTGGGCAAAAGGCTGATTGCGGCAAGCAGCGGGTGCCGCCGCTGCCACGGTTTCAAGGCGATCTCGGTCCCGGCGTGGCGGTTGATCTTCCACGCGATGTAATCGGGGCCGCCCGCGAAGGTCGCGCTGGCCTTGGCCAACCGCAGCACCGACAGCGTCTTCCCCTCGATCCGCCGCCAGCGCCAGCTGGCCTTGGGTTGGCGCTCGATCGCTGATGCGGCCGGTTCGGTGAAGCGGACGTAACGCTCGCGGTCGGCATCGACCACCGACGCGCGCCGGCCCGGCCGTTCGGCGCGCAGCTCGGCCGAATAGGTGAGCGTGAAGGCGCGCCGCCACCAGTCGAGCGGCTTCTCCCGCCCACGCCTGCCCGCCGCGGCGAGCAAGGTCGGCGCCGCCCGCGCCACCGCGTCGATCGCCCGGTCCCGCGCTTTCTCGTCCGCGGCCCACACCAGCCGCGAGGGCTGCGCAAACCGCGCCCACACCGACACGCTGCTCGTCTCGGGCCCGTTCAACCGATGGAAATCGCCCTCGCTCAGCACGGCATATTTGGCGGCGAGCCCGTCATGCTCGAAATAGAAGACGTTGGGCGGGATCAGCCGGTTGGCGACCCGCAGCCAGCGCTTCGCATAGGCCGCGCGATAGTCCGAGACGATCAGGTAGAAATCGAGCATCCGCCCTTCGAGCTCGCGCTCGCGCAGGCACGATCCGTAGAACAGCACCGCGCGGCTGGCGCTGCCGTGCTTCTCCGCAATCGCCTGCGCGACAGCCGCCACGCGCGGATCGACCGGCATGGCCAGCTCCTCGGCGACCAGCGTGCGCAGGTCGGTCATTGGGGGAATCTATGCCGCCAGCTTGACGAACGACAGCGGCTGCGCGGGCTTGAGGTTGATCGGGCGCCCCAGCTCCGCGCGGAAGGTCTCGCCGTCGAGGATCACGCTCGAGCTTTCGCCCTCGATGGTGATCTCGTTCGCTTCCTCGAAGTGCACCCCGCGCACCTTTGCCCGTCCGAGCTTGCCGCCCAGGCTCGCCGCGAACCCGCGGATCAGCGACATTGGCCGCTCCTCGATCGCCAGCATCTTCAGGACGCCTTCGCGCCGCCCGCCGAGCTCGCTCGACAGCAGCAGCTTCTCGAGCGTCGTCACCGCGAGCAGCGAGAAGCGCCCGGTGATCGTCCCGCCGTCCTCGTGCAGCGACACGTTGAGCGGCGTCGGATCGGGCGGCAGGAAGCTCGCCTTGATGCGCAGCAGCATCCGCGCGAACAGCGCGAACGCCGTGATCGTATGGGCAACGCCGTTGGGCAGGCCGAGCGGATAAATCTTGTCGCGGCAGTAGAGCATCGTGTCGGCGAGGCCCGCCCCGCCGAGGAACATGCCGATCACCGGCTTGTCGCCATGCTCGCTGCTCCGAAGAGCGATCAGCTCGCGCGCCACGGTGTAGGGCGCAAGGTCGGTGCGAGCGAGCGAGATCAGCCGCTCGAGGGTCTCGATCGGGTCGCCGCGCGCGCCGAGATCCAGCGCGATGAGGTTGGTCTTGCCGCTCGGCAGCACCGCGACCGGCGGCGCCTCGTCGCCGAAATGCCCGCCGTTGTAGAGCTCGGTCAGCGCTGCCTGCACGGTTCCGTCGCCGCCGTTGATCGCCAGTACCTTGGGCCGGACCCGGGCGATGACCTTCATCGCCTCGCCGATCTGGCTCGCGTGCTCGACCTCGTAGTGGAAGACGTCGGGGTGGTCGGCGCAATATTCGCGGATGCGCGGCAGCTGCGCGATATTCCCGGTCGAGCGCGGGTTGGACAGAAGGGCGATGCGCGGCCGCGCGACGTGCCGGCCACACTCGGCAACCGGGCACGCGCCCGCGCCCGCCGCCTGGGCGGGTGCAAGGTCGGCCGGCACTGCGCTCGCTTTTTCCATGAATTCACGAACCGGTTCGCTATAGGCACTTCTGACGGCGTGCCGCGGGCACATTGCCGTCCATGTTCGGATGTCGGCTGCGTTTGCGGCCAAATGATGGTGCTGGGACGACCAAGTTGAGCCACGTCGGCCTCATTGACCGCTATCTCGCGCGCTCCATCGCCGTCCCGCTGCTCGGTTCGCTGATCCTCGCCGCGATGCTGCTCATCCTCGATAAGATGCTGCGGCTGTTCCAATATGTGGTCGATGCCGGCGGGCCGGTCAGCGTGGTGTGGCGGATGCTCGCCAACCTGCTTCCCGAATATCTCTCGCTCGGCATCCCGATCGGCCTGATGCTCGGGATCCTCCTCGCCTTCAGGAAGCTCGCTTTGTCCTCGGAGCTCGACGCGTTGCGCGGCATCGGGATCGGCTACGGCCGGCTGCTCCGCGTGCCGTTCGCCTATGCGATCCCGCTGGCCGCGATCAACCTCGGCATCGTCGGCTATCTCGAGCCCTACACCCACTATCAATATGAAGGGCTGCGCTTCGACCTCAAGTCCGGTGCGCTCGGCGCGGCCATCAAGGTCGGCGAGTTCAACCGCCTCGGCAAGCACCTGACGCTGCGCATCGACAGCAGCGAGAACAAGGGCACGCAGCTCCACGGCATCTTCGTGCAGATGGACCAGGGCAACGGCCGCTCGGTTGCCGCGACGGCCGAAGGCGGCCGGTTTCTTTCATCCGACAATGCCGACGTGATCCTCTTCCGGCTGACCAAGGGACGGATGGTCCAGGACTCGCCGAAGTTCCCGACGCCGCGGACGCTTGCGTTCGACCTGTACACCCTCCCGATCAGCCTGCCGATGATCGACCAGTTCCGCGGCCGCGGCGGCAATGAATCCGACGAGCTTTACCTCCACGAGCTGTGGCGGCTCGGTTACGGCGGCGGGGCAACCAGCCACAAGCAGCAGATCCAGGCTCAGGCGCACTTCAAATTCCGCATGGTCGAAGTGGTGATGATGCTGTTGCTTCCGTTCCTCGCGATCGCGCTCGCGATACCGCCCAAGCGCAGCACCAGCGCGCTCGGCATCTTCATTTCGATCCTGATCGTGGTCGCCTATCACAAGGTCAACCAATACGCCGAAGCCGCGGGCGCAAATGGCCAGGTCAATCCCGCGCTCGCGCTGTGGGTGCCGTTCGTCCTGATCGCGGCACTGATCCTGTGGATGTACCACATCCTCGCGCACCGCCCCGGCGGCCAGCCGATCGGCGCCCTCGAATGGTTCTTCGCCAAGACCGCCAAATATGTCCGGCAGACCGCCAGGGCGATGCCGCGGCCGCGCCGGCAGGCGCCGGGCGCCGCGCTATGATCAACCTCGCCTTTTTCCCGTCGCGGCGGATGGCGCTGTACATGGTGCGCCTGTTCCTGACGCGCAGCCTCGCCGTGCTCATCGCGCTGGTGCTGATCCTGATGACGCTCGACCTCCTCGGGGAATCGGGGAAGATCCTCGCCGTGCCCGGCAATGGCGACGCCGAGCTGTGGCATTATGTCGCGCTGCGCATTCCGCTTCTTGTCTCGCGCTTCCTGCCCTTTTCGGTGCTGCTCGGCACGCTGATCGCCTTCGTCGGCCTGAACCAGCACAGTGAGGTCGTGGCGATGAAGGCCGCGGGCCTGTCGGCGCACCAGATATTGGCGCCGCTGATCGTCGCCAGCATTGGCATCGCGATTGCCTTGTTCGCCTTCAACGAAACCGTCGTGGTCAAGTCGAGCCGCGTCGTCACCGCCTGGTCGGACAACGATTACAAGCCGGTCCCGCCGGAGAGCGGCATCTTGAGCAACGTCTGGATCCTGAACGGGGACGACCTGGTTCGCGCCGGGCTGGTCGTCGGCCATGCGCCGAACCTCCGTGTCCAGAACCTTCAAATCTACGACCGTGGCGGCGGCATCCTCCAGCGCACGATCATCGCCGCGCGCGCGGTGCCCAGCCTCACGAACAACGACTGGCTGCTGCAGGACGTGCGCATCTACGACGCCAACATGAACGTGATCGAGCGGCGCCCGACGATGGAGGCGCTCGCCGGCGTGACGCCGAGCCAGCTGACGCTCGCCAAGGTCGACCCGACCGAGCTCGATTATTGGACGTTGAAGCAGCGCATCGGCGAGCTCGAGGCCGCCGGCCGACCGACCGACGAAGCCCGCGCCGGCCTCGCCCACAAGATTTCGGGACCGCTCTCGACCTTGCTAATGCCGCTCCTCGCCGCGGTCGCCGCGTTCGGCCTCGCCCGCTCGGGCCAGGTGCTGCTTCGCGCCGCGATCGGCATGGCGCTCGGCTTTGCCTATTTCGTCGCCGACAATTTCAGCCTGGCGATGGGCAATGCCGGAGCCTACCCGCCGCTGATCGCCGCCTGGGCGCCGTTCCTATTGTTCCTGCTGATCGGCGAGACGGTGCTGGTGCGCACCGAGGAGTAAGTAACTTTTCTAGCGAGCCGAACCTTTGGCTCGCCGATGGTCCGCCGGATGTCGCGCCTGATACCGCCGCCCAAGATGCGCCGCCGTAAGAAGCAATGCGCCGATGACCAAACCGAGAATGGCCGGATAAAGCATTGGTGGGGTCATCTTACTGCTCCGATTGCAACAGGCCCCTAAAATGCCACGCGATCGTGGCAAATACGAGTCCAAGCGAAACGCCTAGGAATACCGACGTATCCACTCCGGTCACGCTATACGATTCGACTCCGCTCGCCACGAAAAAGGCTAGGGCGATATTATCGGCAAGGTTTGCCCACCCCCTGTACCGCTCGTTCCACCGGATGACTGTTTCCAACCCACACCTCCCAGCCCGAGCCAGCTGAGGCTATTCGCTTTTCTTCGGACGCGTCAATTGGCGCTCAATGGACCAGCGGCCGTCGCACAACGGCGACGAGGCTGACGCCAAACGGCATCGGCAGGCGCCCGATTAGCCCTGCTTCCAGCCCGAACACGCCATTGAGCAGCGCATTGACCGTCGCGCCCGGCAGCGCGTCGTCGGCGCTATCGTGCCCGCGCGCCTTGTTGAGCAGCCGGGCCGCCGCGATCGGCGGGAACAGCAGGCTGTTGAAATAGCTCAACAGCTGCACCTCGAACCCCGCCTGCATGAACAGCCGCGCCAGGCCGGCGCGCGTATAGCGGCGGAAGTGGTGATGCGCGACGTCGTGCGCGCTCCACATCCACGGGTTGGCCGGCACGGTGAGCACCAGCGCGCCGCCGGGCTTCAGCCGCCGGTGGATCGCGCGCAGCGAACCGATGTCGTCGGGCACGTGCTCGAGCACGTCGAGCAGCGCGACCATGTCAAAGGCGTTGCGCTCGAACATCGAGAGGTCGGGCAGGCGCGCGTCCTTGACCCTTTTGCCCAGCCGCTTGCGCGCCAGCGCCCGCGCGCATTTGTCGAGCTCGCACGCCTCGACCTTCCCGAAGCGCGACAGCATGGCGAGATTGTGCCCGGTGCCGCAGCCGACTTCGAGCACCCGCGCTGCCTCGGGCGGACGAACGATGCGCGCGATGACCTGGTCGAGGATCCGGCGCCGCGCGAGGAACCACCAATGCTCCTGGTCCAGCTCGGCCATCCGGTCGAACACCGCGCGTTCCATGCTTCCTCCCCATTGCGTGTCGAGGCTCTCCATCGCCCACAACAGGTAAAGGGGTCGTAAACCATTCCCATTTAGCTTTGCCGCCGAAACGGGGGAAAGCGACGTGACCTATCAGCCGCGCGAGATTGCCAGGGCTTCGACGCCGCGACGCCGCGCGCCCGATCGCCGCAAGTCGGCTGTTCCTATGATTTCAATCGTCGTTCCGGTGAAGGACGAAGAGGAATCGGTCTTCGCCTTCGTCGAGCGCGTCGGCCCGATCCTCGACAAGATCTGTCGCGGCGAATCCTGGGAAATCCTGTTCGTCGACGACGGCAGCAGCGACGCGACGCTGGCGGTCATCGCCGCCGCTAACTTGGCCGAGCCCCGCGTCCGCGCTCTGTCGCTGTCGCGCAACTTCGGCAAGGAAGCCGCGCTCTCGGCCGGGCTCGATCATGCCCGCGGCCGCGCGGTCGTGCCGATGGACGTCGACATGCAGGACCCGCCCGAAGTGCTCGGCGAAATGGTCGCAAAGTGGCGGGACGGCTATGACATGGTGTTCGGCGTGCGCCGCTGCCGCGCCAGCGACAGCTTCGCCAAGCGCTCGACGGCCGGCCTCTATTACCGCGCGCATAATGCGCTGACCGCCGACAAGATTCCCGAAAACGCCGGCGACTTCCGCCTGCTCGACCGCAAGGTCGTCGATGTCCTCAAAGCCATGCCCGAGCGCAACCGCTTCATGAAGGGCCTGTTCGCCTGGGCCGGGTTCAAGCAGGCCGCGGTCGAATATGACCGCGTCGAGCGCACCACCGGCACGACCAAGTTCAACTACTGGAAGCTGTGGACGCTGGCGCTCGACGGCATCACTTCGGCCTCCACGGTACCGCTGCGGATCTGGAGCTATGTCGGCGCGGCGTTTGCCTTCGTCGCGCTCGCTTATGCCGGATTCATCGTCTCGCGCACCCTGCTCTTCGGCAATGCCGTCCCGGGCTACGCCTCAATCATGGTCTCGGTCCTGTTCCTCGGCGGGATGCAGCTGCTCTCGCTCGGCATCCTCGGCGAATATGTCGGCCGCATCCTGACCGAGACCAAGCAGCGCCCGCTCTATGTCGTGCGTTCGACGGTGGGGATCCCCGCCGCCTAGCGCAGCCGGGCGATCTTGAGCCCGTCCTCCTTCGCCCGCTGCTTGACCGATTCCTCGCTTCTCACCAGCGCCTTGGCGATGGCTTTCAAGGCCATGCCCTTGCCGGCCAGCACCTTGAGCTTGTGCAGCTCCTCCGACCGCCACGGCTGGCGGTGCCGTTCGAACCTCTCGCGCATAGTCTTCCCCCCGTCGCGAGCGCCATAGCATGAAACGGCGGGTGCGTGACCCGTGCGCAACAGGTCCGCGCGAATGCCGTTGACGCGGCGTAATCCCGGGAACGCGTCCTAACCTATGTGAATTGGTGCCGCATGGACGAGGGGACCCTGGCCAACATGCGCGCCCGCGTCGCGCAGTGCCGCCGTCTCGCCGACAGCATCACCGACGCCCGCGCCGCCGCGATCCTCAGGCAAATGGCGGACGAGGGCGACGCCGACATCGCCCGCGCCGAGGCCGAACGCGCGGCCGCCAACCCGGTGCCGCCGCCCGCTACGCCCGAATAATCAGTTCGACACGCGCCGGAAGTGATAGCGGCCGCGGACCGGCGTCGCCTGGTACGAATGGCCCGAGGTGCAGGTCACCTTGAACACGCCCGGCGAGCCCTCGACCGCGCTGGTCGAGGCAACGCTGCCGCAGGCGTAGCCGATCCGCTTGATCGTCCGCGCCACCACCGAATCGGGCAGCGGCATGCTCGCCGGCGTGACCTCGGCCGGCGCAGCGGTCTCTGTCGCCGGCGCCGCCGCGGGGGCGTCGGCCACGGCGATCTCGGGCGTCCCGTCGGGCCCCGTCGTCTCGTAATATTTGTGCAGCGACTGGCTGACGTCGGCGAGCCGGTCGGGGCTCGGCGCGGGTTTCGCGGCATTGCGCGAATGCCGCGTCCTCAGCCCGGCGAACGCGACGGGAGCGGCGCTCTCCGCCGATGGCTCGAGCACGGCGTCCGCCGGTGCGGCAGCTGCGGGCTTGGCCTTGGGCAGCGCGGTGCTCACCGCCGCCTGCTCGGGCAAGGCATCGCTCGGCGTCCCCGCCTCGAGCCCCGCCCAGCCGCCGATCACCACCACCGCCAGCACCGCCGCGCCGGCCGCCAGCGCGGTGCGGTTCCAGCCGGATTCGCCCGCTTCGTCGTCGGGCAGGGCGGCTGCGGCCACAAAGCTCCGCGCCGGGGGTTCGGTCCGCGGCAGGCCTGTAATTTCCAGCGTGGACGCGCGCGGAGCCTGGGCCTCGGGCTCGGGCCGGGGCTCCGGCGCCGGCGCCGCCGGGGGCCGCAGCGACTGCGCGATGAACGAGCCGACCGCCCGCTCGGAGGTCGCGCGGCGCGTCTCCGTCTCGACCTGCGGCTCGGCCGAAGCGCCGATGACCCGCGCCGAGATCCGGAACGACACCGCCGCTGGAGTGACCTTCGGCCGCCCGATCCCGAGCGCTTCGTCATAGGCCTTGCGCTTGTCCGGGTTGCGCAGCACCTCGTAGGCCATGCCGACCTGCGCCGCGTCGGCCATGGCGTGCGGCACGAACATCCGCGCCGCGAACGCGCGGGCGATGTCCTCCTGGCTCGCTTTGGGCTCGACCCCGAGCGTCTGATAATGGTTGCGGCGCGCCGCAAATGTGGTGGCCATGCTGCGATCCCCCGCGAATGCCCGGCGCCTGGCCGAGTCCCAAGCCCCTGAGGATGCTGCGTCTTTTATGGTTAATCCAGCTCGGCTCGCCGCCGAATCCAAGCGCTCAGGCGTTACCGCATTATCTCCGGTTACCGCTTCCGGGCCTTCCTCGCCGACGTCTTGTGCTTCGCGGACTTGGCCGTCGCTTTTGTCTTCGAGGCCGGCTTTGCACGCTTGGCCGATGGCGCCGAAAGCTCTTGCGTGATCATCGCGCGGCAGCTGCTGCTGCGCAGGATCTGGCGGTAGGTCATGGCGTGGCAGGCGCGGACGGTCTTCGCCGAAAACTGCGTCGCCTTCGCGCTCTTGGTCGACTTGGTGGTCTTGTCCGCCTTGGTGACTTTGGTGGCCTTCGCGCTCTTGCTCGACCGGTGGCTTTTGCTCGCCTTGGCGCTCTTGCTCACCTTGGAGCTCTTGCCCGCCTTCACGTGCTTGCTCGGCTTCGCACTCTTGGCTGCCTTGACGCTCTTGCCCGATTTGGCGCTCTTGCTCGCCTTGACGTCCTTCTTGGCGAGCGACGCATGGCGAGGCCGGGCGACGTGGCTCGCGCGCTTGGAGCTGGCACCGTCGATATCGACCCAGCGATGACGTTCGCTGGGCATCGGCGGCATTGGCGGCGCCGGCGGCAATTGCTCGGGCTGAGTTGCCGGCGGCACGGTCTGCTCCGCCGCGACCGGCGACGAGAACGCCAGTGCCAATCCCGCGCAGGCAAGCACCACGATCCGTTTCATGTGACTCCCCCGTGTCGCCCGCTCGAAATGCGCGGGCGACCCGGGACCGAAGATAGAATCAGCGCCCGCTCCTGCGCATCCCGCAGAGGCGCCAACTCGACTCAACTCCTGCACGGTTCGGCGCGAAAATTCATTCGCTGGAGGGGTCCGGCGATCCTCCCATTCGATAGTTCGAATAATAATCCTTCGGCAGCTCCGGCGGGTGGGGCTGGTAGTCCGGCCCTTGGACGTAGCCGGGCGGGACCATCACGTCGAAGCTCTCGTCGAGCGTCCAGCCGAGCTTCAGCTGCTCCTTGCGGTCCGCGGCGCGGATGCGGCTGAGCTTGCCGATGATCCTCTCGCGAACCTCGTCCAGGCCGTTGTCGCAAGACGCCGACGCCTCCTCCGCGAACGGGTCCGGATGGGCGTCCGCCTGCCTGCCCTTCGCGGCGCCCGCCTGGCTGATCTTGATCGCCTGGTCGATGGTGACCTTGGGCGCCGCCTCGCCGAGCTCGATCTCGTCCGGATCGAAGGTCTTTTTCGCCTCCTCGATCAAATACATGTCGATCGACGCCTTGGCCGATCGCGCGACCGCGTCCCATTTGGCCGCGAACAGCGGCTGCTTCAGCCGCCGCGCGTGGACCGCGTTGTACGACACCCCGGCTGCGGCCGCCGAGCGCCGGATATTCGCCGTCGCCGCCAGCTCGTCGAAGAAGATCTTCTCTTTGGCCTTGCTCCACCGCCCGTTGCCGGCGCGCTTCACCTGCCCGCAGGACGCAACCAGCTCCTCACCGTCAGCCCCTCTCCCCTCGCGGGAGAGGGAGGGACCCGCGGCGCAGCCGTGGGAGGGTGAGGGGGCGTTCCCCACCGCGGCAATCTCTTCCTGTTCCTCCGCCTTCCTGATCTCCGCATGCGCCGCCAGCGCCCCGCGCCATAGCCCGGCGAACTTCGGATGCGTCCGCCTTCGCGCATAAGCGGTCGTATGGTCGATCCCCGCATCCTCCGCAGCCGCACGAACCTCTCCGGTTCGCACGAGCGCACGCAGGAACGGGATCACCCAGCGCGGCTCCTTCCTTCTCCCCCTCTCCCGCTTGCGGGAGCGGGCCGGGGTGAGGGCTTTCGTCATCCCCGACTCGATCGGGGACCCGCCTTTTCCCGACGGCCCACTCACCAATACTCCTCCATCTGGTCGAACGAGATCCATTTTTCCGGTGACTGCGCCTCTTCGGCTGCCATCGCGGCGAGCATCGGCACGCCAGACAGCACGGCCTTGTGAAGGCGCACGGCCCGGTCCCAATACATCGCGAACACGGGATATTCCTCGCGCCACGCCCAAGCCGTCT
>DATEIK010000005.1:0-17821 GCA_035279065.1 Sphingomicrobium sp.
GATATTGCTGCAACCGCGCAAGATAGGCTTCGGCGTCGGCCTTGGTCTCGATCGGGTGCTCGGCGCCGAGGAAGCGCGGTATGTCGAGATAGGCGCCGACGTTCTGGATGACGACGTAAGGCGTGTTGCGCCAGCCGCCGACCGCGACGTCGCCATAGGGCAGGGCGAATCCGTCGAGCGCGATCTTGTAGGCGCTGCGCACGACCTCGACGCTGGTCCGCACGGGGAAGGAGAGGCCGGATACGTCGAGCGCCTCCGCGCGGCCGAGGTCCTGCTTGAGGAGGTTTGCCAGGTGCTGCTGCCCGGTCGGCGAACGATCGTCGAGCCGAGACCGCAGGGCGGCATTGGCTCCCGTGTCCACGCCGAGCGACGTCGCGCTGGTGGGCGACAGGCGAAGCAGGTTCTCGCCGATCGAATCGAGCAGGCTACTCGCATCGGCGTCGGTCGCGGCGGGACCTGCGCGGCGGCATGAAACGAGCGGAAGCGCGGCCGACGCGGCCAGTGCGGCCACGGCCTCGCGGCGAGTGAATGTCAGGTCGGGCAAGGACGTCTCCGTCAGTCTCAGGGAAGCGCGCGCACTGCTTCCACGGTCAGGCAATTTCCGTCGACGCCGGTGATCCGCACACGCTCACCGGGCGCCGCCGGGCCGCCGCGCGCACTCCATTCGCTGTCGCCGACCCGGACGCGGCCGTTATGCTCGTCGACCGGAACGACCACCGTCACGACCTTTCCGACCAAGCGTCCTGCCCTGTCGTTCAAGAGCGGGTCGGTGCTGTCCGTATGACGGTTGGCGTAAAAGCGCCGCCCCACGAGAACGGAGAGGAGGGCATAGAGCGCGAACAGCGCGAGCTGGGGCACGGTGCCGAGGCCGAACAGCACGGTGAACAGGCCCGTCGCGATCGCCGCGGCGCCGATGAACACGAGGAAGAATCCGGGCGCGATGACTTCCATGATCAGCAGCAGCACGCCGCCGATCAGCCACAGCCAGCCAGGTTCCAGGTCGCCGATCATTTGGTTTCCGGCACGCTCGGCGCGCCCTTGCCGCGAATCTGGGGCACCGGCTTGTCGCTGAGGAACTCCTTGGTCAGCTCGCCAATCCCGCCGAGGGTGCCGATCAGCTGCGTCGCCTCGACCGGGAACAGAATCGTCTTGGCGTTGGGCGAGCGCGCGAACTGAGCAATCGCCTCGACATATTTCTGGGCGACGAAATAATTGATCGCCTGGGCGCTGCCGGCCTCGATCGCGTCGCTGACCGCCTTGGTCGCGGTCGCTTCGGCCTGGGCCGAGCGCTCGCGCGCTTCGGCTTCGCGGAACGCGGCCTCGCGTCCACCCTCGGCCTCGAGGATCGCGGATTGCTTCTCGCCCTCGGCCTTGAGGATCGCCGACTGGCGCATGCCTTCGGCCTCGAGGATCACGGCCCGCTTCTCGCGCTCGGCCTTCATCTGCCGCGTCATTGCGTTGACGATGTCCTGCGGCGGGCGAATGTCGCGCAGCTCGACGCGGGTGATCTTCACGCCCCAATTCTCGGTCGCGTTGTCGACCACGGACAGCAGCCGGGTGTTGATCTCGTCGCGCTTCGAAAGGGTCTCGTCGAGGTCCATCGAGCCCATGACGGTCCTGAGGTTGGTCGTCGAGAGCGCCATGATCGCCGTGTAGAGGTCGCTCACCTCATAGGCCGCCTTGGCGGGGTCGAGCACCTGGAAGAAAACAACGCCGTCGACGGCGACCATCGCATTGTCTTTGGTGATGATCTCCTGCCCTGGGATGTCGAGCACCTGCTCCATCATGTTGATGCGCCGGCCGACGCGGTAGAAGAACGGCGTGACGAAGTTGAAGCCCGGCTCCGCGACGCGGGTGAATCGTCCGAAGTGCTCGATCGTGTAGCGATAGCCCTGACGAACGATCTTTACCCCGATCATCACGTAGAGCAGCGCCAGCACCGCCAGCGCGATCATGAAAGTCGTCAACATCTGTACCCTTCCCGAAATCTGCACTTTTGCGGCATGATGCGACGGTGAGCGGCTTAGCGGAAGGAAAAAGCGACATGAGCGCAGCCCTGTTCGGCGTGCGGTCGCTGCTGTTCCTGCCCGCGTCCAACCCACGCGCGATCGCCAAGGCGCGCGAGAGTGGCGCGGACCTGGTCGTGCTCGACCTCGAGGATGCGGTGAAGCCTGCGGACAAGGCAGTCGCGCGCGATGCGGCGGTCGACGCCGTCGCTACGGGCTGGCCGATGGCGGTCGCGATCCGGGTCAACGGCGTCGGCAGCGAATGGCATTCGCTTGACGTGGATGCGGTCGCGCGGTCGAACGCTGATTATGCGGTCGTGCCGCGCGCCGTCTCGGGCCATTTGGTGCGCGGCATAGCCGAAGCGGTCGGCAAGCCGGTGCTGGCGATGATCGAGACCGCGGCGGGGGTTATTGCCGCGCCCGAAATCGCCAAGGAGGCGGCCGGCCTGATCGCCGGGACCAACGATCTTCGCGCCGACCTTCGACTGCCGCTCGATGCGACGCGCGATCCCATCTCCGCCTCGCTGCAGTGGATCGTTCTTGCAGCTCGTGCTGCGGGCGTTGCCGTGTTCGATGGTGTGTTCAATGGCTTGGACGATCCGGAGGGATTTGCGCGCGAAGCGACAGCGGGGCGAAGGTTAGGTTTCGACGGCAAGAGCCTGATTCACCCCAACCAGATCGAGCCGTGTCATCGTGCCTTCGCCCCCACCGAAGCCGAAATCGAACGCGCGCGCGCCCTCGTCGACGCCTACAAGGGCGGTGCCGAGCGCTTCGGCGACGAGATGATCGAGCGCATGCATGTCGAAGCCGCGCAGCGGGTGCTCGACCGCGCGCGCTCCTAGCGGCACTTGGCGAATCGCACTTGCTCTGTCATGGGCCGATATGGCCCCGCCCACCCAAAGCTCTGAAATCCCGCGCGACATCCCCTTGGGACTGACGTTCGACGACGTCCTGCTGCAGCCGCTCGAATCCTCCGTCCTCCCAAGCCAGGCGGACACGCGCACACTGCTCAGCCGCGCAATCCCGCTCAATATCCCGATCTTGTCGTCCGCGATGGACACGGTGACCGAGGCCGACATGGCGATCGCGCTCGCCCAGCTCGGCGGAATCGGCGTCCTCCACCGCAACCTCGGGGTCGAGGAGCAGGCGACCGCGGTGCGGCAGGTCAAGCGTTTCGAAAGCGGCATGGTGGTGAACCCGATCACCATGCGGCCCGACCAGACGCTCGCCGAGGCCTTCGAGCTGATGAAGGCCAACCGCATCAGCGGCATTCCGATCGTCGAGAAGTCGGGCAAGCTGGCCGGCATCCTCACCAACCGCGACGTGCGCTTCGCCGAGAACCCGAAGCAGCCGGTCAGCGAGCTGATGACCCGCGACAACCTCGCGACCGTGCCGATCGGCACGACCGAGGCCGACGCGCGGCGCATCCTCCACCAGCGGCGGATCGAGAAGCTGCTGGTGGTCGACAAGGACAATCACTGCGTCGGCCTGATCACCGTCAAGGACATCGAGAAGTCGGTCGCAGCGCCGCTCGCGACCAAGGACGCCGAAGGTCGCCTGCGTGTCGCCGCCGCAACGACGGTCGGCGATAGCGGTTACGCGCGCTCCGAAGCCCTGATGGAGGCCGGCTGCGACTGCATCGTCATCGACACCGCGCACGGCCACAACACTGATGTCGCGCGGTCGGTGGAGCGGGTGAAGAAGGCGTCCAATTCGGTCCAGGTCGTCGCCGGCAACGTCGCCACCGCCGACGCGGCCAAGGCCCTGGTCGATGCGGGGGCCGACGCGATCAAGGTCGGGATCGGCCCGGGCTCGATCTGCACGACGCGGATCGTCGCCGGGGTTGGCGTGCCGCAGCTGACCGCGGTGATGGAGGCGGCGCGGGCCGCGAACGGCATCCCGGTCATCGCCGACGGCGGCATCCGCACCAGCGGCGACATCGCCAAGGCGCTCGCCGCGGGCGCGTCGACGGTGATGGTCGGGTCGCTGCTTGCCGGCACCGAGGAGGCGCCGGGCGAAATCTTTCTCTACCAGGGTCGCAGCTACAAATCCTATCGCGGCATGGGCTCGGTCGGGGCGATGGCCCGCGGCTCGGCCGACCGCTACTTCCAGCAGGACATCCGCGATCATCTGAAGCTCGTCCCCGAAGGGATCGAGGGCCAGGTGCCGTACAAGGGGCCGGTCCGCGACATCATCCATCAGTTGGTCGGCGGGGTGAAGGCGGCGATGGGCTACACCGGGTCCGCGACCATATCCGAGCTGCAGAAGCGCGCGAAGTTCGTCCGCATCACCAATGCCGGGCTGTCGGAAAGCCACGTCCACGACGTCGCCATCACCCGCGAGGCGCCAAATTATCCGACGCGGTGAGCTTTTGCAGCCCTCCCCCTCGTGGGGAGGGTTGGGTGGGGGCGCGGCGACAGCGCGAGCTGGCGTCGCAAACAACAAATCGCTGGAAGAATCTTCTGGCGCGCGGACGCGCGCCGCCTCCCACCAACCTCCCCCACAAGGGGCGAGGCTGTTCGAATGACGCCCGCCGCGCGGCTCCAGGCGGCGATCGAAGTGCTCGACGAGGTGATTACCGCGGTCCGTGAGGATGGGCCGCCCGCGGACACCATCGTCAGCCGCTACTTCAAGCAACGGCGCTATGCCGGTTCGAAGGACCGGCGCGCCGTGCGCGAGCTGGTGTTTCGCGCGATCCGGCGCACCGCCGAGCGGCCCGAGAGCGGGCGCCCGGCAATTGTCGGGCTTGCGAACGATGACGCCGAGCTGCTCGCGTTGTTTGGCGAGCCACGAGGCCCGGAGCCGATTCATGGCGGCGAGGCGGGCGCTCCTGGGAGTTTCGTCCCCGAATGGCTCATGCCGGAGCTGTCGCCACTGGCTGGCCCGGACGAATGGCCTGCCTTGCTCGAGCGCGCGCCGCTCGATTTGCGGGCGAATGCCGCGCGTATCTCGCGCGATGCATTGCTGCCACAGTTTACCGCGGCCGCGCGAACGCCGCACAGCCCGTGGGGCCTTCGCCTGGCGCCCGACAGCCGCATTGACGATCATCCCGCATACCAGCAGGGCCTCGTCGAGGTGCAGGACGAGGGCAGCCAGCTGATCGCGCTCGCGTGCGAGCCGAAGGATGGCGAGACCATCCTCGACCTGTGCGCCGGAGCCGGTGGCAAGTCGCTCGCGTTGGCGGCCGTAGCGCCGGGGGCACGGATCCTCGCCACCGACAGCAACCGCGCGCGCCTGTCAAAACTTCCAGCACGCGCGGAACGCGCCATCGCGACCATCGAGACGCGGCTAATCAACCCACCGAACGAGCCAGCCGAGCTGTCCGATTGGCACGGCAAGGCCGACCTCGTGTTGATCGACGCGCCTTGCTCGGGGAGCGGCACCTGGCGGCGGAACCCGGAAGGGCGCTGGCGACTGACGCCCGAGCGGCTCGACCGCGTGATTGCGCTGCAGGAGCGCTTGCTCGACATCGGCAACACACTCGTGAAGCCTGGCGGCCGCCTGGTCTATGCCGTCTGCTCGCTGCTGTCCCGCGAAGGGGCAGGCCAGATTGAGCGCTTCCAGAAACGCCATTCATCGTGGATTAGTGAAGCAACGGCCATGCCCGCTGGGCGTTCGAACGGTGCGGGCCGGCTATTGACGCCCGGCCATGACGGCACCGACGGCTTTTTCGTCGCGCGGCTCGCCCGCCCGTGCTAGGCGGCGGCCAGGAGAAGTGGAGAGACTATGCGTTCCTTGCCTCGTCTTTTGCTGACCGGCTTCGCGGCCGTCGCGCTCGCGGCGCCCGTGACGGGCCAGCGTCCTGACGACCAGATCCAGCCCAAATCGGTCGAGCTCCAGCACCAGGGCAAGTCGCTGCTCAATACCGGCAAGCTCGAGCAGGCGGAGGACATGCTCGAGACTGCGCTCGCCGTCGATCCGCGCAACCGCTGGGCATTTGTCGACCTCGCGCGGGTCGCGGAAAAGCAGCATTTGTTCGGCAAGGCGATCCGCATGACCAACAAGGCACTGGCGCTCGAGCCCAATGATCCGGACGCAATTGCCGTGCAGGGTGAGGCGATGGTCGAGATGGGTGCGACCGCGCGTGCCCAGGCCAACTTGCAGAAGCTGCAGGGCATTTGCGCCAAAGGCTGCCCGCAGGTCGCGCAGCTCTCGGCCGCCATCACCCGCGGTCCCACTGTGGCCTCGGCAACGCCGCCGGCTGTTCCGAAAAAGAATTAAGAGAGCGCCCGCGCCAGAGCGACAAACTCGGCGACGCTGAGCGTCTCCGCGCGCCGCTGGACGTCGATGCCGACCTCTCCGGCGGCTTCCAGCGCGCCAGGCAAAGTTTTGAGGCTCGACCGCAGCATCTTGCGGCGCTGTCCGAACGCGGCGGCGGTGAGCCTTTCCATGACATCAGGATCGACACCGGGAGGGTGATCGGCCGGCACGATGTGCACGACCGCCGATGTCACTTTCGGCGGGGGCACGAACGCCGAGCGATTGACGCGAAGCGCGATGCGCGCGTGCGCGCGCCATTGCGCGGCAACGGACAGGCGCCCGTATTCGCTCGTGTCCGGTTCGGCGACGATCCGCTCGGCCACCTCCTTCTGGAACATCAGCGTCAGCGAGCGCCACCACGGCGGCCAGGGGCCGGCGAGCCACTTCAGCAGCAGCGCGGTGCCGACATTGTAGGGGAGGTTGGCGACGACGTGCGCGCCTTCTCCGACACTCTTGAGCTCGTTGACTTTGAGAGCATCGGCTTCGAGCACGTCGAGCCTGCCGGAAAACTGCTGCGCTAGCTCGGCGAGTGCCGGAATACAGCGGCGGTCGCGTTCGATCGCGACCACGCTGGCCCCTGCGTCGAGCAGGGCGTGAGTAAGCCCGCCAGGACCAGGCCCGACTTCATAGACGCGTTGGTCGCGAAGGTCGCCCGGGATCGCTGCGATCCGCGCCAGCAGCTGGCGGTCGAGGATGAAATTCTGGCCGAGGGCCTTACTCGCGCGCAGCCCGTGGCGGGCGATGATCTCGCGCAGCGGTTCGGGCGCTTGGCTCAAGCCGCTGCGGCGCGCAGCGTCGCGTTCTCAGCCGCCATCCGGATCGCCGCCGCCATCGGCCGAGGGTCGGCCCGGTCCTGCCCGGCGATGTCGAAAGCGGTGCCGTGGTCCGGGGCCGTGCGCACGATCGGCAGGCCGAGGGTGACGTTGACCGCTTCCTCGAAATGAAGCGCCTTGATCGGGATCAGCGCCTGGTCGTGATACATGCATAGCGCCGCGTCGTAATTGGCGCGCGCCCGCGGGTGGAACATGGTGTCGGCCGGGTGGGGACCGCTGACCCGCCAGCCTTCGGCGGCAAGCGCGGCGATCGCCGGCTCGATGATTTCGATTTCCTCGCGGCCGAGCTGTCCGGCTTCGCCCGAATGGGGGTTGAGCCCGGTCACCGCCAGACGCGGCTCGGGAATGCCGAAGCTACGCTGCAGTCCGCGAAGCGCGGCGCGACCGCGCGATTCGATCAGCGCGGTCGAAAGGACGCGCGAGACCTGGGACAGGGGAAGATGCGTCGTCACCGGAATGGTGCGCAGCGTGGGGCCGGCCAGCATCATCACGACATTGCCCGGCGCGATCCCGCAGCGCTCCGCTACGAACTCGGTCTGGCCGGGGTGCTGGAAGCCGATGGCGTAGAGCTGCTCCTTGGCGACGGGGCCGGTGACTACGGCGGCAGCCGAGCCCGATCGCGCGAGACCCACGGCCAATTCCAGTGCATCGAGCGAGCAATGCGCGCCGGCGACGCTCGGATGTCCGGGCGTGTCTTCATCCGCGGACGGAAGCTGGATCAGCGGTAGCGCATAATCGAACGCAGCGTCCGCCTGGCGCGGGTCGTCGACCACCTCGATCGGCCCGTCCCACACCGCGGCGATCGATCGCCCGTCGCCGATCGCGACGAACGGCGGCAGGCTGAACTCGGCGCGGTTATCCCAGCATTTCGCGATGACCTCGGGGCCAATGCCGGCCGGATCGCCGAGCGAAACCGCAAGCGGGAAATCGGGTGGGGAAGACACGAGGGCCGCCCTCAACCGAATTTGCGGATCAGCGGAATTCGATCACCGCGTCGCGGCGAAGGTCGCGAAGCAGCCGGCGTGCGCGGCTGTTCACGCGCTCTTCGTTTAGCTGGTTGTAGACGTCGTCGTAGCTCGGTGCCTGCGGATCGACCTCGTCGCGCCCGCAGATGACGAGCACGCGCACGCCGTCCTGGAGATTGCCGTAGGGCAGGGACGCCTGTCCGACCTGCATCGGCGCCATCATGTTCTGCAGCGTTTCCGGCAGATCGCGGATCTTCACCCCATCGCTCTGGACGATCTCGGCATGGAAATCCGCCGCCAGCTTGTCGGCCGCACCGCAGCCGGCGACGCCGCGCGCCGCCTCGGCAAAGCGCGAGACCACCGGCTCCGCCTGCTGGCGCGTCGTGCCCTGGGGGAAGATCACCGAAACCTGCTTGAGGCTGAGCACGTCGTCGCGCGGATCGTGAGTCAGGATCCGACGAGTATCCTGGACGGCGATGATCGAGACGCCGCCGGAGTTCGGAATGGGGTTGCTGACCGTGCCGGGGGTCATGGTGCGCAGGACCGTGGCGATTGCGTCGGGCAATTGCTCGGGGCGCATCCAGCCGAGGTCGCCGCCGACCGCGGCCGACGAGGACTGCGAATATTGCCGCGCGTATCCGGCGAACGATGCGCCATTTCTCAACTGCGCGAGGATCTGGTTGGCGTTCGCAACGGTCTGCGCTTCCTCGCCCGGCGGCGAAGGGAGGAAGATTTCGCCGACGCGATATTCCTCGGCTCCCTTCGAGGCATTCATCTTGTCGATGACCGCCTTGACCTCGTCATCGCCGATCGTGACTTCGATCTTGCGCTGCTGCAGCCGCTGCCAGGCTATTTCGCCCTCGATCTGGCGGCGGATCGACTTGATCGACGACCCGCCGTTCTCGAGCAGCGTGGCGAACTGGTCGGGGGTCAGCTTCGCGCCCGATGCCACGCGCTGGACCGTGCGGTCGATGTCGGCGTTCTTGACCTCGATCTTCTCGGTCTTGGCCGCCTGGATTTCGAGCGTCTCGTCGATCAGGTTGCGCAGGATTTGCTGGCGCAGCCGATCGGCTTCGTCCGCCGGGATCGCCTTGCCCTGGGCGATCGCCAGCAGCGCCATGCGCTGGTCGACATCCGTCTGGGTGATGACTTCGCCGTTCACGATGGCCGTCGCCTTGATGACCGAGGGCATCGTGGTGCCGAACACTTCCGCGTTTTCCGGCAGCTTCAGCGATTTCGAGGTATCCACGTGCTCGGGCTGCGGAGGTGGGTTCGTCTGCTGCGCGATCGCGGCGGACGCGACGGCGATGGCGTACAGCGCGGCGGCACCCAAGGCGCGCGTAGAAGTCATTCGAAAAACTGATCCCACGTCTAGATTTTCCCTTATTCCCCAGCCCACTGCGTCGATTGCCGCATTTATTCCGGCCCGCTGAACGCAGCCTTAGCGGCCCAGCCCCTTTAGCGAAAAATGAAGGGCGAAGGTGCTGCCCTTGCGGAACGACCCGATGCGCTCATAGTCGCGACGCCAGGTCAGGCCAAGCTCTAGGCAATCGTCCTCGTAAAGAATGCCCAGGCGATGGCGAACTGGCGCGAAGCCGTCGGCGATCGACAGCGGGTCCTCGCTCTTGTCGGTGAGGTCGAGGACGGTGGCGCCGAAGATCGACCAATAGCGATGGAACTTGACGCGACCCGCCAGGCGCAGCTCTTCCTTGTCGCGCAGGTCCTCGATGGTCGGGTCGATGTTCCGGTCGAGGCGCAGATAGCCGACCTGGACATAGGTCTGGTCGGTGCCGACGGTCAGGTCGAGCTCGCTTCGGCGCAGGGCGAGGTTACTCTTGTCGAGGCGGAAGCGGTGGGTGATGTCGATCAGCCGTCCGTAACGGACGCGCGTCCGCCCGACGATGTCGGACAGCTGGTCGGTGAGGCCCGTACCTTCGGGGAAGATCGCGGGCCGGCTGACGATGCGGTAGCTCTGGCCGATGTTGCTGGTGATCGACAGGTTCGGGCGATCGAGTGACCAATCGACCCCATAGGTGATGCGCGATCCGTCCTCCCACCGGTCGTAGCCGGGGAAGCGGTTGAGCGCGAACAGGTTACTGTCCTCGAGGTCGATCGCGCGGGCGTCCTCGTTGGGGATGTCGAGGTTGGGCGTCGGCGGCGTCAGCACGAGCTGGACACGCGGCACGAGCCGCTGGATGCCGCCGAACGCGGGTCCGACGAACGGCCATTTCATGTCTGCGGCGAGAGCGCCGATCGCCCGCGTATGCCAGCCATCGGTCCCGCGGTAGATATCGACAGTGGTCTCGGCCGCATCGTCGGTGTGGTAGACATCGCCCCGACCGTAGGCCGTCAACGTCAGCTCCTGGCCGAGCGGTGTCAGGAAGCGGCGATCCCACCGTGCGCTCAGGAATGCTCGCTGCGTGTCCTGGCCCTCGATGCGGATGATTGACAGGCTGTTGCCTTCGAGCTCGACCTTGCCCCCGGCAATGTCCTCCAGGCGGAAGCGCGCGTCGATCGCCGGCAACGCGATCGGAATCTGCTTCTGGACGTCGTCGACGCGGAGGCCCTCGAATGCCCAGCCGGCAATGCTGATGTAGGAATCGGCGTCGATCCGCTCGGCGTTGACGAAATTGCGGAGCCGGTCGTCGTAGGTGATGTCGTAGCGCTGCGTGACAGTCTTGTCGCTGGCGACGCGGAGCGAGGTGGTGATGCTCCACACGGGATCGAGCTGGAACTTGCCGTTGCCCTCGAAATAGCCGCGGAAGTCGTGTCGGTTGCCGGTCGAGGTGGCGTTGGGGTCGGGATTGTCGATCTTGCCGTAGGTCAGGAACCCGCCAAGCTGGAAGGCGCCGAGGCTGTTGAGCTCGCGATATTTGCCTTCGATCGCGGGCAGGACGCCGGTATAGACGTGCGGCGTCAGCGTGAGGTCGCGGTTGGTCCCCATCTGCCAGTGATAAGGGGTCGCGAGTTCGAGGCCCTTGCGGGTCGAATAGCTGATGTCGGGAACGAGCCAGCCGGTCGCACCCGCGGTTTCGGTGGAGATGCTGAAGATCGGCAGCAGCGGCAAATCGATCCCGAACAGCCTGAGCCGCCCGCCCTGGAACCGCACCTGATGGTGCGTCGGGTCCTGGATCACGCGCGCCGCGGTGATCGCCCAGCTTGGGTTCTTGGGGCAGCCGGTCGCCGTCGTCACCGGGCACGGCGAATAGATCGCGTTCTCGAGCGTGATGATGTCGCCGGAGCGAGTGCCGCGTGTCGCGGCGATCCGACCCCCGCTGTCGAGCACGACGAGGAGGTTCTGGATGGTGCCGTCGCGCAGCGTGTCCGTCAGCACTACGGGCCCGCCGATGAGCCTGTCGCCCTGCGGCGTCATGACGACGACGTTGCCGCTGGCGCGGACTTCGCCGGTCTTGCGGTTCCACACGACTTCGTCGGCGGCGAGGTAATTGCCCTCGCGGTTCATGCGCACTTCGCCGCTCGCAGTCACCACATCGGCGTCGCTGTCGTAGGAGACCTGGTCGGCGCTGAACTCGACGATCTGATCGGGGGTGGCCGGCGCCTCTGCAGGCGCTTCCTGCGCCCAGGCGGCGGCGGGAAAGCCGGTCAGCAGCGGCAGTGCGGTCCACCAGGCGAGTGATCTTCGCAACGCTGCCAGTCCCAACTCGCCTGATCCCTGCCTGGCGCCGCCTATCGCACCGGAAGAGCGCCGCGACAATCGCCCCGAGCGCAGCTTTGCCAAGGCGGCGCTTGCATCCTAAAGGGCCTCACAACCTTTCCCCGTCCAAGGATCATCCGAATGCAAATCCGTTTCGCCGACACTCGGCCCGAGGGCGATTATGCGCTTGTCCTTCCGGTTGCTGGCAAGGACCGCTCGACGCTGAATTCGCTCGGGCCGGCGCAGGCGGGCGTCGTTTCCGCGCTCGATCGTCAGCGGTTCGACGGCGAAGCCGCCAGCGCGGCCGAGCTGTTCATCGACGACAACGGCACGCAGCGCCGGCTGATCGTGATCGGCACCGGCGGCGGATCGAGTTCCCACGAGAGCGCGGAGAAGCTCGGTGGGACGGCCGTCGCGCGCCTCCTGACCTCGGGTGAGACGAAGGCGGTGATCGACGTCAGCGGGCTCGGCCTCGATGCGGATTTGACTGCGCGCCTAGGGCTGGCCGCGGCGCTTCGTGGGTGGCGCTACGATCGCTATCGGACGAAGCTCAAGGACAAGCAGAAGCCAACCCTGGACGAGGTCGTGGTGGTTGGCGGGCCGAGCGATGCCGCCGCGCGCTACGAGCAGCGCTGGGCCGCGGTGTACGAGGGGGTAT
The DNA here is from genome assembly GCA_035279065.1 of Sphingomicrobium sp. GTDB lineage: Bacteria > Pseudomonadota > Alphaproteobacteria > Sphingomonadales > Sphingomonadaceae > Sphingomicrobium. The sequence goes on from DATEIK010000005.1 coordinate 12,378, forward strand.
CGCTGACGCGCGAGCTGGTGACCGAGCCGGCAAACATCATCTATCCCCAGAGCTTCGTCGAGCGCGTCCAGACGTCGCTCAAGGACACGGGCGTCGAAGTGCAGGTGCTCGATCGCGCGGCGATGGAGAAGCTTGGCATGGGCGCGCTGCTCGGCGTCGCCCAGGGCTCGGTGCGCGAGGCACGGCTGCTGATTCTCAAATGGAACGGCGGCGGCGAGGGCGGCCAGCCGGTGGCATTGGTCGGCAAGGGCGTGACCTTCGACACGGGCGGCATCTCGATCAAGCCCGCTGCGGGCATGGAAGCCATGAAGTGGGACATGGGCGGCGCAGGCGCGGTCGCTGGCGCGCTGAAGGCTTTGGCGCTGAGGAAGGCGAAGGCCAACATCGTCGGCATCTGCGGCCTCGTCGAGAACATGCCCGGCGGCAATGCCCAGCGTCCCGGCGATGTCGTGACGACCATGTCGGGCCAGACCGTCGAGGTGATCAATACCGACGCCGAGGGCCGCCTCGTGCTCGCCGACGCGGTCACCTACGTCCAGCGCAACTTCAAGCCTTCGACCATCATCGACCTTGCGACCCTGACCGGTGCAATTCTTATCAGCCTGGGCCACGAATGGGCCGGGCTCTTCTCTAACAGTGAGGAGCTCGCCGACGAACTGCAGAAGGCCGGCGCGGACTCTGGCGACAAATTGTGGCGCATGCCGCTCGCCGAGCCGTTCGATCGGCTGATCGATTCGCCGATCGCCGACATGAAGAACGTCGGCCCGCGCGAAGGCGGCTCGATCACCGCCGCGCAGTTCATCCAGCGCTTCATCGAGAACGGCGTGAAGTGGGCGCATATCGACATGGCCGGCAAGGCCTGGGCCGACAAGCCGAGCGCGACCTATGACAAGGGTGCGACCGGCTTCGGCGTTCGCCTGCTAGACGAATATGTGTCCGAGGTGCTCGAAAGCTGATCTGAGCCCATGGCGCAGGTCGACTTCTACCAGCTGGCGGGGACGCCCGCCGAGCAGGTGATCGCAAGCCTGTCCGAGAAGGTCCTGGCGAGTGACGGGCGGCTGCTCGTCGTCGCCTTCGACGAAGTCTTCCTCGCTCGTCTCGACCGCATGCTGTGGGACCAAGGTGCGACGAGCTTCCTTCCGCACGGCGTCGCAGGCGGCACGGACGATGCGCGCCAACCGATCTTGCTGTCGACCAGCCCCGATGCGCCCAACCTCGCGCGCAACATGCTGATCGCCGACGGCGAATGGCGCGATGCGGCGCTGACCTACGACCGAAGCTTCTATCTGTTCGACGCCGAGACGCTCGAGGGCGCGCGCCTGGCGTGGAAGCTGCTCGCCGGCCAGCAAGGGATTGAGCGGCGCTACTGGGCGCAAGAGAACGGGAAGTGGGTCAACAAGGCCTAACTCTTGCGAGCGGGCCGGCACGCCGCTAGGCGCTGCGGCCAATCCAATCACCCCAATTTTGCAGGAGACCGCCCGGTCATGGCCGTGACGCGCACCTTTTCGATCATCAAGCCTGATGCCACCCGCCGCAACCTCACAGGCGCCGTGACCAAGATGCTGGAGGATGCCGGCCTGCGCGTCGTCGCGTCGAAGCGCATCCGCATGACCCGCGACCAGGCGGAGGGCTTTTACGCCGTCCACAAGGAGCGGCCGTTCTACAACGACCTGTGCACCTTCATGACATCAGGACCCGTTGTCGTGCAGGTGCTCCAGGGCGAGGATGCGGTGAAACTCAACCGCGACGTCATGGGCGCGACCAATCCCGCCGATGCCGCCGAGGGCACGATCCGCAAGGCCTATGCGGAGTCCATCGAAGCCAATTCAGTCCACGGCTCGGACAGCGACGAAAATGCCGCGACCGAGATCGCCTTCTTCTTCACGCCGGACGAGATCGTCGGCTAACCGCGGCTGAGCCCAACAAGGTGCAGTGAGCGGCCGCTGAAAAGTCCGCCGCTCTTCCATTGATAGCGCAAGGTGTAAGAGCCCGACGAGCTCTTCGCCTTGCCCATCTCGACATAGCGCGCGTCGATCTTCGCGCGGACCGAGAGCGTGCGATTCTTGGGTTCTTCTCCTCGACCGCTGAGCGCCGATTCGACGTCGCTTGCGGCAAGCTCGCCATCGCTTCCGATCGAGATCGGCGACGCGCCCTGAATTGTGACGGTCAGAGATTCGAGGGCGTGACTGCTCTCGATCGGGCTGATTTCGAGTCGTCTCCCGTCGTCCTCGCGCCTCGCGCGAAGGGTGAGCGGAATCGCTTGCCGCTGCTCGACCACGCGGGTCGGGCCGTCGTTCTTGCTGCTCTTCCATGCGACCCAGACGCCGATCGCGGAGACCGCAAGCGCCGCAATGGCAATGACCTCGCCGAGGTTGATCCAGCGGCGCCGGGACTTTTCGTCGCTCATCGCCCGCCTGCTTCGAGCAAACGGCGCGGCGCGGCAAGCTCCCAGCTTGCAGCAATGCGGTCGCCGACATGGTCCCAATCGACGTCGCTGCCGGCGAGACTGATCGAGATCCAGCTCGGCAGATAAGCGGGCTTCGAATAGGTTGCGGGATCGGCCTCGAGCAGCATCGCCTGCTCGTCGAGGCTGCTGACGCGCACGCAGACGACCGTCTTGGCATCGCCGTGATGGTTGTCGCGAAATTGGGCGAACTGCTTACCGGCGACGAAGAAGGTGGGTTGGCCGTGCGACAGCCGTTCCTCGGTTTCGGGAAGCTCGAGCGCCGCCTCGCGCACGCGGGTGAGGACATCGGTCATCGGTTGACGAACTCGCTCAGGACCTTGGGATAAAGCCGATGTTCGGCTGCCAGCACGCGCTGTTCAAGGGTTTCCGGCGTGTCACCGGCCTCGATCGGCACCTCGGCGCTGCCGAGCACTTCGCCCGCATCCAATTCTTCGGTCACGAGGTGGACCGAGCACCCGCTGACCGTATCGCCTGCGGCAAGCGCCCGGGCGTGGGTGTCGAGCCCCTGATACTTGGGCAGTAGGGACGGGTGGATGTTGACGATGCGGCCGCGCCATTGCTCGACGAACCAGGGCGAGAGGATGCGCATGAAGCCGGCAAGCGCAATCGTGCCGATGTGGTGGTCCTCCAGCGCGGCGCTCAGCAACCGGTCGAATTCTTGCTTGTCCACGCCCTTGCTATCCCACGCCCAGGTCGGGAGGCCGGCGTTGCGCGCCCACTCGAGTCCGGCCGCGAGCGGCTTGTTCGAGGCGACGACGACCACCTCGTAGTCCTGTGCCTGCTCGACCAGGGCTTTCATGTTGCTGCCGCGACCCGAGATCAGGATCGCCACTCGGCGGGGATCACGCATTGTGGGTCGCGGACCAATCCTCGTCGGAATTCCAGGTTCCAGTTTTGCCGTGCACCGTGCAACCGCGCGGGCCGGCGCCGATCCTGCCGATTTCGAACGCGCGGTCGCCGAAAATATCGCGCGCTTCCGGCGAAACGATGGCGGCCATGCCGACGCCGCAGTTGAAGGTCCGCGCCATCTCTTCGACGGCGATGTTTCCGCCTTGCTGGAGCAGCGCGAAGATCGGCGGAAGCGACCAATTGCCAGTATCTACGATCGCGTGGCAATGATCCGGAAGAACCCTTGGAATATTCTCCAAAAGTCCGCCGCCGGTGATATGGGCTAGGCCCTTGATCTTACCCTCCTGAACAAACGGCAGGAGATCGCGAACATAGATGCGCGTGGGCTGGAGCAGGGCCTCGCCGAGGGTCCTACCGCCCTGCGCCGGAAGCGCTTCGTCGAGGTTCCAGTGCTGATCGGCGATGATGCGGCGAACCAGCGAGAAGCCGTTGCTGTGCACGCCTGAGCTGGCGAGGCCGAGGATCAGGTCTCCCGGCTCGATCCGCGCGCCCGTCAGCACCTTGTCTCGCTCGACCGCACCGACGCAGAATCCGGCGAGATCGTAATCGTCCTCGGCGTACATTCCCGGCATTTCCGCCGTCTCGCCGCCGATCAACGCGCAGCCGGCCTGGCGGCAGCCTTCGGCGATCGATGCAACAACCGCTGACGCGACCGCGCTGTCGAGCTTCGCGCAGGCATAATAATCGAGGAAAAACAACGGCTCGGCGCCCTGGACGATCAAATCGTTCGCGCACATCGCGACGAGGTCGATGCCGACCCCATCGTGGCGTCCGGTCTCGATCGCTAGCTTAAGCTTTGTGCCGACGCCGTCATTGGCGGCGACAAGCAGCGGATCGCGATAACCCGCGGCCTTAAGGTCGAAAAAGCCGCCGAACCCGCCCAGCTCGGCATCCGCGCCGGGCCGCGCGGTCGAGCGCGCGAGCGGCCCGATCGTCTTCACCAGCGCGTTGCCGGCATCGATCGACACGCCGGCATCGGCGTAGGTGAGGGGCTTCTGACTCATCTTGCCGCGCCACTAGAGACAAGCCGCTTGGATTTCCACGCCGTTGTCGCCAAAAGGCGGCGCGAATGCTGCGCCGACGTCTTCTCGTTCCCCTAATGCTGCTGCTCGCCGTCGCCGGGATCTCGGCGGCGGTCTATGCGCAGCTCGAGACCGGGGACCGCGGCATCCTGCCGATCGACAGCTCGGGGACGCTCGAGATCACTGGCATCCACGTCGATGTCGGCGGCACGGACGCCCAGTCGGCGCGCTATGCCGGCTGGCGCATCGCCCAGCGGCAGGGCTTCCGCGCGCTTTGGGCGAAGATGCACAACGCCCCGATCAACCAGGCGCCGAACCTTCCCGATGGGACGCTCGACCAGATCGTGAGCTCGATCAACGTCGAGCGCGAGGAGATCGGGCCCAACCGCTATATCGCCGACCTCGGCATCCTGTTCGACCGGGCAAGGGCCGCGCAATTTCTCGGAGTCGAAGGCGGCGAGGTTCAGCGTTCGGTACCGATGCTGCTGATCCCTATCACCGTCAGCGGCGGCACGGCGACGAGCGTCGAGCTGCGCAACGCCTGGCAGCGCGCGTGGGCGCAGTTCCGGACGTCGCAGAGCCCGATCGATTACGTTCGCGTCAGCGGATTGGGCGTCGACCCCATGCTGGTCAACGCCGCGCAGGTCTCGCGGCCCGGCCGCGGCTGGTGGCGCAACATCATCGACCTTTACGGCGCGGCGGACATCCTCGTGGCCGAAGTGCAGCTGCAGCGGCTCTATCCAGGCGGTCCCGCCCGCGGCCGCTTCATCGCCCGTCACGGGCCTGACGGCGAGATCGTTGGCGGATTCACGCTGACGGCGCAGAGTGGGGACCAGATCCCGGCGATGATGGCGCAGGGCGTTCAGCGGATGGATGCGCTGTTCGCAGAGGCGCTGGCCGCGGGTCGGCTCCAGCGCGACGAGTCGCTCAACCTGCCGCCGCCGCCATTGCCCGAGCTTCCGGTGGTCGAAGCGCCCGTGACGCCCGTCAACCTGTCCAACGCCTACCAGGTGCAAGTCACCGGCAAGAACGTGAATTTCTACAAC
>DATEIK010000006.1:0-9385 GCA_035279065.1 Sphingomicrobium sp.
CGCCGCGGGGATGCGCGTCGCCGCCGTCGAGGGTGACCCCGCGCTCGAGAAGATCACCACCGCGGCGGATTTCCGCCGCGCCGAGCAATGGCTTGCGGGCCGCATGGTCCCGCGCACCGGCATGGGCTTCGACGTCCACGCCTTCGCCGGCGAAGGCCCGGTGATGCTCGGCGGGATCGCCGTTCCGCACCCGCGCGGCCTCGCCGGGCACAGCGACGCCGACGTCGTGCTCCACGCAATCACCGACGCGATCCTAGGTGCCACAGGCCTTGGCGATATCGGCGAGCACTTCCCTCCCTCGGACCCGCGGTGGAAAGGCGCGTCGTCAGACCGCTTCCTTGCGCACGCGGTCGACCTGCTCCGTTCTCAGGGAGCAATCCTCGACCATGTGGATTGTACGATCATCGCGGAGGAGCCGAAGGTGGGGCCATATCGCGCCGCAATGCGGGCACGGATCGCGGAGATCGCCGGGCTGGCCCTCGACCAGGTCAGCGTCAAGGCGACGACGACCGAGGGCCTCGGCCTCACCGGCCGCCGTGAAGGCATCGCCGCGCAGGCCGTCGCGAGCGTCCGCACGGGTTTCGCCGCGTGAAGGACAGCCTCCTCCCCGACCGGCTGGTCGACAAGGCGCGCGAGGTGGTCGAAGCGAACATCAAGCTTGGGCGGCGCGTGACGGTCGCGGAAAGCTGCACCGGAGGGTTGGTCAGCGCAGCGATCACCGAGATTCCCGGCTCCTCGGAAATGTTCGAGGCGGGCTACGTAACCTATTCGAATGCCGCGAAAATCCACGAGCTGAAGGTCAGCGAGGAAGTGGTCGAGACATTCGGCGCGGTCAGCGTCGCGACGGCCTGGGCGATGGCCCGCGGCGCCCTCGCCGCTTCGGATGCCGACATCGCCGTCGCGATCACCGGCGTTGCCGGTCCGGGCGGAGGCAGTCCGGCGAAACCGGTCGGCACCGTGGTGTTCGCGACCGCCGAACGCGACGCCGATCCGGCCAAGATCGTGGCCGACCAGAAATTCTTCGACGAGAAGACACGGTCGGGCGTGCGGCTTCAGGCCGCGCTCTGCGCGCTCGACCTGCTGATGCCGTAGAGCGCGGCGGCGCGCTGCTCGAAGGCGTTGGTCATGCGCCTCAGCGCGCGGTCGAACATGGCGCCGGCGAGCGTCTCGAACAGTCGCGACTTGAACGCGAAATCGACCGAGAAGCCGACATTGGTGCCGCCATCCGCCGCGCGCTCGAACGTCCATTCGTTGTGGAGGTATTTCAGCGGGCCTTCGACATAATCGACGCAAATGCGCGTCGGCCGCTCCTTGACCACGCGGCTGGTGAAGCGCTCCTTGAACGCGTTGAAGCCCACGACGAGGTCGGCAATCGTCTCCGTTTCGCTCGATGAGCGGACGCGGACGGCCACGACCCACGGCAGGAACTCGTCGTAGCGGGCAACATCGGCAACGAGGTCGAACAGTTGCTCGGGAGTGTATGGAAGGTGCTTGGTCTCGCTGTGGCGCGGCATCAGCCGCCAATTCCTTCCGGAGCAGAAGCACGCTCCAGCTGCGCCAGGCGTGCCGCCTGCATCTTCTTGAAATCATCGCCGGCATGATAGCTCGACCGCGTCAGCGGTGAGGCAGCGACCAGCAGGAAGCCCTTGGCGCGGGCGATCGCGGCATAGGCATCGAACGCCTGCGGCGTCACGAACTCCGCGACCTTCGCATGACGCGGCGTCGGCTGGAGGTATTGGCCCATGGTCAGGAAATCGACTCCGGCGGAGCGCATGTCGTCCATCACCTGGTGGACTTCGAGCCGCTCCTCGCCGAGCCCGACCATCACGCCGGACTTGGTGAAGATGTGCGGCGCCTGGCGCTTCACGCTCTCCAGCAAGCGCAGTGAGGCATAGTAGCGCGCACCGGGACGGATCGTCGGATAGAGCCGCGGCACGGTCTCGAGATTGTGATTGTAGACGTCTGGCCCGGCCTCGACGATCGCCTCGACCGCCGCCTCGCTCTTGTTGCGGAAGTCCGGGGTGAGGATCTCGATCGTGGTGCTCGGCGTGTTCCGTCGCAGCGCCTCGATCACCTTGACGAACTGCGACGCGCCGCCGTCAGGCAGATCGTCGCGATCGACGCTGGTCACGACGATATGCTCAAGGCCGAGGTCGGCAGCGGCCGTGGCGACGTGCTCCGGCTCGAGCGGATCAACTGCGCGCGGCATCCCCGTTTTGACGTTGCAGAAGGCGCAGGCCCGGGTGCAGGTGTCGCCCAGGATCATCACGGTCGCGTGTTTCTTGGTCCAGCACTCGCCGATGTTCGGGCAGGCCGCTTCCTCGCACACCGTTGCGAGATTGAGCTCGCGCATCAGCCGCCGCGTCGCATGATAGCCTTCGCTGATCGGCGCCTTGACCCTGATCCAGTCGGGCTTGCGCTGCTTGGGGACGGCGGCGGGAGCGTTCATGGGCGGCGAGATAGCGACTGACGTCACGGCTTGCCACCCCTGCCCTCGACCCGCTAGCCGCGCCGCATGCCTTACCTGCAAAAGCTGATCGAAGGTTATCACCGCTTTCGCGACCAGAGCTGGGAGCATGAGCGGGAGCGCTGGGCCGAGCTGGCCGAAGGCCAGAACCCGCAGGTGATGATCCTGTCCTGTGCCGACAGCCGCGCCGATCCGTCACAGATTTTCGATGCGCGGCCGGGCGAGATCTTCGTCGCTCGCAACATCGCAGGGCTTGCCCCGCCCTATGAGACGAGCAGCGGCCTCCACGGCGTGTCGGCGGCGCTGGAGTTCGCCGTCACCCAGCTCGAAGTCGGCGAGATCCTGGTGATGGGCCATGGCCTGTGCGGCGGCTGCGCGGCCGCGCTGACCGGCAGCTTCGACGGCGTGCCGGCGGGCGAAGGCCATTTCATCGGCGACTGGGTGCGGATGCTCGACGAAGCGCGCGACAAGGTCCGCTCGCGGCACCAGGAGCTGGACCGCGCAGCCTTCCTCGACATGGAGCGCGAGGCGGTGAAGGTCAGCCTGGCCAATCTGCGGACCTTTCCGTGGATTGCCGAGCGAGAGGCCACGGGCAGCCTCAGGCTGCACGGCGCGCATTTCGCGATCTCGGAAGGACGGCTGTACGTGCTCGACGAGGCGGAAGGTGAGTTCCACCCCGTCTGAGCAATTCAGTCTAACATCTTACGTTATAATTATAATGCGGCTGTCCGGCTGAATCGACGTAATAGCAATAGCCGCGCGTGTCGCGATAATATTGGTGACCGCCGACGATCGCTCCGACGACGCCGCCAAGCGCCGCGCCGGCGATCGCGCCCGTGCCGGTGCCGATGCCCGGCAGCACGGACCCCGCAAGCGCGCCGGCGCCCGCGCCGATCGCGGCCCCGGTCGCCGTGGTCGCGACCTGGTGATCATAGGCTGAGGTTGCGCAGCCGCTCAAGGCCAGGCTGCTCGCCGCAGCGGCCGAAACTAGCAGACGGTTCATGTCGTCCTCCAACGCGAGGCCCCAAATTCGCTCGCGGAGTCATTGCGCCGGAGGGCGGTTCGTTCCGCTCAGGCTCCGTGAGCCGTGGCGAAAACGGAATGGACGGACGAAAAGGGGCGAGGAGGAACCCAAGCTCCGCCTCGCCCCGGCATGCTCATAAACGGGATTTACGGCGTTACGCCGCCGCGGCTAGCAGCGAATGTCGTAGCTGTAGTGCGGCTGGCCGTACTGGTCGACGTAATAGCAATAGCCGCGGGTATCGCGATAATATTGCCGGCCGTTGACGGTCGCGCCGAGCACGCCGCCAAGGATCGCGCCGGCAATCGCGCCGGTGCCCGGCTTGATGCCCGGAAGAACCGCGCCGGCGATCGCGCCACCCGCAGCGCCGATCGCCGCGCCGGCGACCGCGTTGCCCGCCTGCGAGCTGCCATAGCCGTTGTTGTAATACGGGCTGCCGTAATAGCCGTTATTGTAGCCGTACGGGCTGTTGTAGCCGTAACCGTACGGGCTTGTGGCGCAGCCGGCTGCCGCAAGGCTGGCGGCCGCGACTGCTGCAAGTCTTAGCTTCCTCATCGTTGGTCCCTTCTCCACAGGCCCCCTGCGTCGCCGATACTAAGCATCGAAACGGCGTTTCGTTCCCGCATCGATCACCTGCGGTTCATCTTCGCGAGCCGGGTCGTGGCCAGAGGTGGCCATTCCGCCAAGCGGCGCTAGAGGGAAAGAAAAAGGGACTCGATGAATGCGCGACCGAACGCCGGAGCAGGACGCCAATATCGCGCTTCTGATCGATGCCGATAACGCCAGCCCGGAGCATCTCGACGAGGTCCTGCTGGTGCTCGGCGAATTGGGCACGATCAACATTCGCCGCGCCTACGGCAATTGGGCCAAGGCCAGCCTCAAGGGCTGGGGCCAGCTGACCGGGCTTCACTCGATCATCCCGATGCAGCAGTTCGACGTGGTCAAGGGCAAGAGCGCGACGGACATGCGAATGACGATCGATGCCATGGATCTGCTCTACCGCGGCAATGTCGACGGCTTCGGGATCATGTCGTCGGACAGCGACTTCCTGCCGCTCGCTCAGCGCATCCGCGAGGACGGGCTGCAGGTCTATGGTTTCGGCACGGCCAAGACGCCCCTCTCCTTCCAGCAGGCCTGCTCGCGCTTTTTCGACGTGGGAGCGCTCGCGCTCGCCGAGGACGAAGAACTGGACCAGCCCGTCGCCGGCAAGGGCCAGCGCCCGGTCGACCCCGAGCTGCTGCAAGTGCTCGGCGCCGCCTACAAGGCGTCGAAGCGCGACGACGACGGCTTCACCTCGCTGTCGGAGCTTGGGCAGCGTGCCAAGGCGGTGTCGAGCTTCGCCGCTCGCAATTTCGGCTACACGCGCCTCTCGGACCTCATCAAGGCAGTACCCAACTTCGAGGTCCGGAACGGCGAGGACGGCACCCTGCAGGTCAAGCGGCTGCGATAAGCCGGGAGGAATCCGGCGCGGGTTGTTGTTCTGGGGCCACAGGTTCAGGCTTTTGCCGTCAAGGCGGAACCTCCCCCTTCGGCGCAGGTTGTGCCGCTAACCCAAGCCACATCTGCCGGATCATGCTGGTTACCAACCCCGAAGAGATTCTCGACACCGCCGTTGCTGCGCTCGCCACCGTCCCCGACTGGCGGGAGGTGCTCGATGAGCTTCCAGCGCCGATCTACACGACCGACGCCGAAGGCGCGGTCACTTATTGGAACCGCGCCTGCATCGAGCTTGCCGGGCGCGAACCCCAGCTGGGCGAGGACAAGTGGTGTGTCACCTGGCGCATCTATTCGACCACCGGCGAGCGGGTGCCGCACGACCAGTGCCCGATGGCCGAAGCGATCAAGGAGAAGCGCGTGATTCGCGATTCCGTCGCGATCGCTGAGCGCCCCGACGGCAGCCGCGTCGCCTTCCGGCCCTACCCCACGCCCTTGTTCGACGAGCAAGGCAACATCACGGGCGCAATCAACATGCTAGTCGACGTCAGCGACGAGCAGGCGGACGCGCTGCAGGACCAGGCCGACCGGTGCCGGCGGTTGGCCGACGCTCTCTATAGCCGCGAGAGCAACATCGTCCTCAAGCACATGGCCGATTGCTTCGAGCGCACCGCCGCCGATCTCAAGCCCGACAACGACCGCTAACGCTCACAAAAGCTCGAGCTCGACCGTGACCTCGTCGCCCGCGCCGATATTCGCCTTGCGCCGTACCTCGGCTTTCAAAGGCAGCAAGTATCCGCCGCTGTTCAACGGAAAGACGGATGTGCGCCAGGCTACATCGCCGATCGTCGCCTGAACCTTCACCGAGCCGAACCCGCGTGGCGTGCCGAATGCGTGGGCGCGGATTTCGTCGCACTGCTCTTCGGGCACGGTGATGAAGTACCAGCGGGCGGGCCCCGCTTCGCCCTTCCAAATCCAGACCGGCGAGGTGACCTGGATCACGGCTTCTTCTGCCAGTCATATTGCGGGAGTCGCCGCCCCTCCTCGCTGACCTCAATCAGGCTCGCCAGGCGCTTGGCGCGCGTGTCGTCGCGCTTGGCGCTGGTGATCCAGTGCAGGGCCGACCTGCGATAGCCGGCCGGACGCTTCTCCCAATCTGACCAAGCAGCTTTGTTCGCACGAAATTGAATCAGCTCTTCTTTGGTCAGCTCTTTCTGTTCGTTTTCATAAGCATAGAGACCACTCTTATGCTTGTTATCCTCGTAGGCGCGGACGCCTGCAGGTGTCATTTGTCCGACCGCACTCAGCGCCTCGTAACGCGCGACATTGACCTTGCTCCAGATGCTGCCCTTGCGGCGCGGGGTGAAGCGGATGGTGTAGGCATCATCGCCCAGGGACCTCCGCACGCCGTCGATCCAGCCGTAGCAGAGCGCCTGGTCGCGCGCCTGTGGCCAGTCGATTGAGGGCTTGCCGCTTGCCTTCTTCCAGAAGCCGACCAGCAATTCGGCCGCGCTCTGGTGGTTCGCCTCAAGCCAGCGGCGGAAATCGGCTTCCGTGGCGAAATAGGTCGGCTTTGACATCGCGATTGCTTGGAGCCGCGGTTGACGCGCGGTCAAGCCGCGGTGAGACCGGCGCCGTGACGGACGGATCCGCCTCCTCGCGCGCGGCGCGGCGCCAGCAATGGCTCGAGCAAATCGACGCCACGCTGCGCACGCAAGGGCTCGAGGCGGCAGGCAGACTGGCGCTGCAGGCCGTGGCCGATGGCGTGGAGCATCCTTCGATCCTCAACCTCGCCGCCTCGGCGCGCTACGCCGAAGGTCGGTTCGACGAGGCTGCGGCGTTGCTGCGGCAGGCGCGCAAGCTGGCGCCGAAGGACCCGCATGTCCTCAACAGCCTCGCCGTATGCCTAAAGGCGCTCGGCCAGGCTGACGCGGCACTCGACGCCTACAATGCGGCGCTGCGCCTAGATCCGGCCATGGCCGCCGCCCACTTCAACCGCGGCGCGCTGCTCGAGGAGCTGAGCGACATCAAGGGCGCGCGAGCCGCCTACGAGCGCGCCGCGTCGCTCGATCCGAATTATGTCGAGCCGGTCGCGAGCCTGGCCTGGCTCGACGCGCAGGCGGGCGACGGGACCTCGGCGCGGACAAACGCCGCGCGCGTTCTCGGCCGTTCTCCGGGTAACGTGCTCGCACGAATGGCCCTCGCTTCCGCTGAACTGCAGCAAGGCGAACTTGGGGAGGCCACCGAGCATCTCATGGGGCTGAGCCGCGACCCGGCGCTGACTCCGCTCAATCGGTCGATCGTCCTCGGGCTGATCGCCGACCTGCACGACGCCCAGGGCCGCGCCGCTGAAGCTTTCGCGGGTTATTCGGCGTCCAACGCCGAGTTGAAGGCACTGAATGTGCCCCACTTCGAGGCGCCGGGCGCCGAGACGGCATTGGCGAAGGCGTGCCGGCTGGCCGTCTGGTTCGAGACGAGGGACCGCGAACCGTGGCAACACGCGCCCGAAGCGCGCCCGCGCGCCGCCGATCCGAGGGCGCACGTCTTCCTCGTTGGCTTCCCGCGCTCGGGCACGACATTGCTCGAGAATGTCCTGGCCGCGCATTTCGACGTAGTGACGCTCGAGGAGAAGCCGTGCCTCGAGCGCGTCGCCGAACCATATCTCGCTTCAACCGACGGTCTCGAACGGCTGGAGGCGATCAGCTCGGGCGAGGCCGCGCGCCAGCGCGAAGCCTATTGGTCGTGCGTCCGCGGCCATGGCGTCGAGCCGCGCGGCAAGGTCTTCATCGACAAGATGCCGCTCGCCAGCGTGCAGCTGCCGGTCGTCGCCAAGCTGTTTCCCAACGCCCGCATCCTGTTCGCGGTCCGCGATCCGCGCGACGTCGTGCTGAGCTGCTTTCGCCGCCGCTTCGGGATGAATCCGGCGATGTACCAGCTGCTGACGCTCGATGGCGCGGCGGCCTATTACGACGCGGTGATGCGGCTTTCGAAACTGTATCGCGACATGCTGCCCTTGCCGCGGCACGAGGTTCGCTACGAAAGCCTGGTCGAGGATTTCGAGGCCACCGCGCGCGCCGTCTGCACCTTCGTAGGGCTGGACTGGACCGACGACATGCGCGATTTCGCCGCCAAGGCGCGCTCGCGCGGCATTTCGACCCCCAGCGCCGCCCAAGTCGCCCGCGGCCTCAACCGCGAGGGCCAAGGCGCCTGGCGCCGATACCGCGAGCAAATGGCCCCGGTGCTGCCGACGCTGCAACCGTGGGTAGAGCGGTTCGGGTACAAGCCGAGCTAAGCCGCGCGAGCAGTTGGGATTCCTGTCAGCAACCCTTCGACGCTGAGGTCCTCGTCGATCTGTGGCCAATGGATGCCGTAGCCGGCACCCGCGATTTCCCAGTTGGCGCGCTGGTCCACGGTCGCCTCGAACAGGCGCGGATACCAAGCGAGCGGCACTGCGATCGTCCGCCCGTCCATCAAATCGACGATGAGCCGGTCAGCATCGAAGCTGACGTTCGACACGCGTTCATCCGTCTTGATCGCCAAAGTGCTCATGCCACGCCTCAATCAACCGCTTGCGATGATCGCGAACGAGCCTTGATATAGCGTTGATGTCCTTCGCGGCAAAACCCACACTCCGAGCGAGGCTGATCGGCTGAAGCCAAAACTTCGCTGTGCAGCCCCCTTTGTCCACATGCACATGAGGTGGCCCGTTCGGCTCATGGCTGTAGAAATACAGCCGATACCCGGCTTCTCTGAGAACCGTCGGCATTACAAACCCTCACTGGCAGCGTGTGAACTGTTATGCCCATTACCGCGGAGCTGTAGGTTCCTAAGTCCCCCTTGACCGACCTACCTCGTAAGCTTTCGATAACTCGTCCGGTGAGGCCGGGTGGCTTCCTCGCCGAGGCGGGCGACCTTGTCTTCCTCGTAGGCCTGGAAGTTGCCCTCGAACCATTCGACGTGGCTGTCGCCCTCGAACGCCAGGATGTGCGTCGCGAGGCGGTCGAGGAAGAAACGGTCGTGGCTGATGATCACAGCGCAGCCGGCGAAATTCTCGATCGCTTCCTCGAGCGCGCCCAAGGTCTCGACGTCGAGGTCGTTGGTCGGCTCGTCCAATAGCAGCACGTTGCCACCCCGCTTCAGCATCTTGGCGATGTTGACGCGGTTGCGCTCGCCGCCCGAGAGCTTCCCGACATTCTTCTGCTGATCCTGGCCCTTGAAGTTGAACGCGCCGACATAGGCGCGCGTCGACTGGTCGTGGCCGTTGACCTTCATGTAGTCGAGGCCATCGGAGATCTCCTCCCAGACGTTCTTCGAACCATCGAGATGGTCGCGGCTCTGGTCGACGTAGCCCAAGTGCACGGTCGGGCCGATGTCGATCTCGCCTGAATCCGGCTTCTCCTGCCCGGTGATGATCTTGAACAAAGTCGACTTGCCCGCGCCGTTGGGGCCGATCACGCCGACGA
>DATEIK010000007.1:0-5130 GCA_035279065.1 Sphingomicrobium sp.
CGCGCACGGGCCGGCCGCAGTTAACCACGGCGCGGTAGCGGCGCGGGCGATCGGCGTCGGCGTCGGCGTCGTCCTCGCGGCCCGAGAGTTCCTTCTCCTCGACCAGTTCAAGCCGGATGCCCTCGCCCGGCGGCATGAGCGAGACGGCGAGTGTGGCTTCGGCGAGGCCATAGCTGGGGCAGAAGGCGCTGGCCTCGAAACCGGCAGGGGCGAAACAATCGACGAACGTCTGCATGACGTCGGGACGGATCATGTCCGCACCATTGCCGGCGATGCGCCAGCGGGACAGGTCGAAGCGGTCCTCGGCGCGGGTCTGGGAGCTCATGCGGCGCGAGCAGATGTCGTAGCCGAAGGTCGGCGAGTAGCTGACCGAGTTGCCCGGATTGCGGGTGATCATGTCGAGCCAGGCGAGCGGGCGCC
This sequence comes from Sphingomicrobium sp., assembly GCA_035279065.1. Taxonomy (GTDB): domain Bacteria; phylum Pseudomonadota; class Alphaproteobacteria; order Sphingomonadales; family Sphingomonadaceae; genus Sphingomicrobium. The sequence continues at coordinate 421 of DATEIK010000007.1, forward strand.
GGGCGAAATCCTCGGTCTTCAGGTAATCGACCGACATCTGCATCGCCACGGGCGACAGGAAGCAGCCGACCAGGCCCATGTCATGGTACCAAGGCAGCCAAGAGATGACCCTGTCGGAGAGCTCGACCTTGAGGCCGAAGCCATGAGCATGGAGATTGTCGAGCAACGCGCGGTGGGTGACCGCGACGCCGTGCGGGAAGCGGGTCGAGCCGCTCGAATATTGGAGGTAGGCGATGTCGTCGGCCGCCGCTCCCGGGAGCTTCACAGCCGCGGGTTCGACCTCGGTCAGCGATTCCCATGAGCGGCTCGTGACTCCGGCCTTGTCCGCTGCGGCCTTGCCGAAGTCGGCGAGTTCGCCGGGGTATAGGAAGAGCACGGGGTCGGAGCTTTTCAGCTGCACGCCCAATTGGTCGACGTAAGCGTCGCGGCCGCCGAAGCTGGTCGGCAGCGGCAGCGGCACCGGCCACGCACCGGCGTAGATGGCACCAAAGAAGCAGGCGGCGAACTCGGGCCCGGTCTCGGCGACCAGCGCGACGCGGTCGCCTGGCTTGATGCCGAGTGCGATGAGCCGGCGGGCACCAGCGAGCGCATCCGCGCGCAGCTCTGAATATGGATAAGCACGGGTCAGCGTGCCCCGCGCGTCGTGGAAGTTGAGCCCGCGCTTGCCGGTCGCGGCATAGTCGAGCGCGTCCCCCAGCGTCTCGAAGTCGGCGAGCCGTCGCGGCAGCGTGTCGATCGTGGGGGTCGCTCCCGGCGGGGCAAGCTCCCTCGTCTGTTGCGCGTTGCGTTCGAGCACGCCGTTCCTTCCTCGTCGATTGAACAATGCGGCCGCCAAGCCCTGTGGCCGACTTTCCCCTTGGCCGGTGAGTGTGGCACAAAAACGGCGTCATGGCACCGCCCAGAGCGCGCAAGACGCGGCCACCGCTCGATGCAAAGAGGCTCGAAGACCTCGCCTTGCGCTATGTCGAGCGGTTCGCGACCACTCGCGCCAAGCTCCGCGCGTATCTCGCGCGCAAGCTGCGCGAACGCGGCTGGGAGGGGACGCGCGAACCCGATCCCGCAGCCATTGCCGAGCGCTTCGCGAGCCAGGGTTATATCGACGACGAAGCCTATGCGCTCGCCAAGTCGCAATCGCTGAGCGGGCGCGGGTTCGGCAAGCGCCGGCTCGTCGAGAAGCTGCGTTCGGCGGGGGTCGAAGAGGCGGACGGCGAAACGGCGCGCCAACATGCCGAAGAAAATGCCGTCAGCTCGGCGCTGCGATTCGCCGAGCGGCGGCGGCTTGGGCCTTTCGCGCTGGCGCCGCCGCGCGACCCCAAGGAGCGCGAGAAAGCCCTCGCGGCGATGATCCGCGCCGGTCATCCATTCGCGCTTGCCCGCGAAATCGTGAGCCTCGCGCCGGGAAGCGACGTCGATGTAGCGGATTTAATCGAACGATTTGGGGCCCATCGCTAACTAAAGTCGGTTTGCCGACAAAAGTCTGCGTGATAATGGGGACAAGTGGTGCGTATGAGTACACAGCTCGCCGAGGGGGAGGCACGGATCGAACAGGGTTCCGACAACCCGACTCCTGCGCCTGAGCATGAGCTCGACCCAATTACCGGCCGGGTGAAGTGGTTCGACGCGACGCGCGGATTCGGCTTCCTGGTCAGCGACGACGTCGAGGGCGACGTGCTGCTCCATTTCAGCGTGCTTCGCGAGCATGGGCGGCGCAGCGTGCCCGAAGGCGCGATTGTCGAATGCGTGCCCGTCAGGCTGGAGCGCGGGCTCCAGGCGAAGAAGGTGCTGTCGATCGACCTGTCCTCCGCCTTGCCGCAACAGCCGCGTTCGTCCATTCCGCCGTCCGAGCGCGCCGACCGCAAGGCGCTGTCCGAAGCGGCCGGCGAGTTCGAGCCGGTGGAGGTCAAATGGTTCAATCGCGTGCGCGGCTACGGCTTCCTGAAGCGGCCCGACGAATCGGGCGGCGAGGACGTGTTCGTGCACATGGAGACCGTGCGCATCGCGCATCTGCCCGAGCTTCAGCCGGGGCAGGAGCTCGAGGCGCGGATCGCGCCGAGCGCCAAGGGCCTGACCGCGGTCGAGGTTCGCGAAATCGGCGGTTAGCGCTGGCGATCGTTGCCGGGGCGATGATCGTAGCCTGCAGTCCGCAAGTGCCGGCCCAGAACGTCCCAGCGGAGGAAAGCGCGCAAACCGGCCTGGACAAGAGCGACTTCGTGATCCGCTCGGCGAACGGCGAGCATCGCTTCACTGTCGAGATCGCGGCGACTCCGGAGCAACAGGAGCGCGGGCTGATGTTCCGCCGTTCGCTCGGCCCGAACGAGGGAATGATCTTCCCCTACGCGCCGCCGCAGGAGGTCGGATTCTGGATGCGGAACACGCTGATTCCCCTCGACATCATCTACATCCGCCCGGACAGCACGATCGCGCGCATCGTTCACGCCAGGCCGCTCGACGAGACGCCGCTGCCGTCGGGCGAGCCGGTATCGATGGTCCTCGAGATCGCCGGCGGGCGCGCCGCCGAGCTCGGGATCCGGGAAGGCGACACTGCCGCTCCGCCCGTTCCTTGTTGCAAGCCGTGAGGCGATAGCGGGTCGCTTGCGCTCTCGGCGATGACGGGGCAATGGCGCTTCACTCATGGGTTTCTGGTCAAAGACATTCACCTGGTGGAACGGGGCGACCTGGGGCACGCAGCTGTGGACCAAGCGCTTCGGCGACGAGGTCGGCAAGGACGAGGCCGGCAACGTCTATTACCAGGACAAGAAGGACCCGAGCCGGCGCTGGGTCATCTATAACGGCAACAACGACGGCAGCCGCGTGCCGCCCGGCTGGCAGCTGTGGCTCAAGGGCACGATCGACGAGTTGCCCGAAAAGGCGCTGCCGCCGGTGCGCAAGTTCCAGCAGCCGCCGACCGGCAATCTGACCGGCACGATGGCCGCGTTCCGGCCCGACGGCGCGCTCGGCTCGGGCAAGATCCGCCCCGCTTCGACTGGCGATTACGAACCGTGGATTCCCGAATAAGCGTGAGGAAGCTTGCCGCATCGCTGCTGCTGACGCTAGCCGTCGCCGCGTGCAACCGCGGGGCCGAGCAGAACCAGGTCGCGGCGAAGAAGGCTGCAGCCGGGGCGGCGAGCCAGGCCGGAGTTACGCCGATGGCGCAGCGCGTCGCGGTGCTCGCGATCCTCAACAAGCGCAACGGCATCGTCCGCGACGTCGCGTTGCATCCCGGCCAGTCGGCGCGGTGGAAGGACGTCACGGTGCGGCTGCGCGCCTGCGAGGCGACCGCGCCGTGGGAGCCCGAGAAGCTGACAGGCGCCTTCGTCCAGGTCGACGTCCAGCGCCCGGACCGCAAATGGGGGCGGGTGTTTTCGGGCTGGCTGTACAAGGAATCGCCGTCGCTCAACGTCGTTGAGCATCCGGTTTACGATGTGTGGCCCAAGAGCTGCGAGATGACGTACCCGACCGGCCCCGTCGCCCCGGCGCCGGTCACATCGAGCAACGCATCGAGCGCGAAGAAATCGGGTGGCGCATCGGCCGCCGAGCCGGTGCCGCCGCCGGTCGAGGTGGCGCCTTCGACGCCGCCGCCCAGCGCTGCCGCCAATAACGCGACATAGCGCGCGCGGGGCACGCTGACCGCGCCGAGCGATGCCAGATGCTCGGTCATGAACTGGCAATCGAGCAGGGTGAAGTTCCCGACCTTGAGGCGCGCGACGAGCCAGGCAAGCGCGACCTTCGAGGCGTCGGTCGCGCGGCTGAACATGCTCTCGCCGAAGAAGGCACGGCCGAGCTTGACGCCGTACAGCCCGCCGACCAGCTCGCCATCGCGCCATACCTCGATCGAATGGGCGTGGCCCGAGCCGTGGAGCGCGAGCATCGCGCGCTCGAGCTCGGCGTTGATCCAGGTTTCCTCGCGGTCGGCGCAGGCGCGCAGCACGCCGGCAAAGTCGCGGTCGCGGCTGACGCTGAACCTGCCCGCGCGAATGGTTCGGCGAAGCGAGCGCGACACGTGGAAGCGGTCGAGCGGGATGATCGCCCGGTTGCGCGGCTCGACCCAGAACAGCTCGTCCGCCTCGCGGCTGTCGGCCATCGGGAAAATGCCGGTGGCATACCCTTGGAGCAACAGGCGCGGATCGAGGTGGCTCATCTCCTTCGAATCTACAGGATCTCGCGCACCTTGTCCTGCGGGCGGCACAGGCGGACACCCTTGCCGGTCTCGACGATCGGGCGCTCGATCAGGATCGGGTGAGCGACCATCGCGTCGAGCACTTCGTCATCGGTGACGTCGGGCCGGTCGAGGCCGAGCTCCCCGGCCAGCGGCTCCCTGGCGCGCAGGCCCTCGCGCGGCGTGATCCCGGCGCGGTCGTAGAGGCGTTTCAGCTCCTCGCGGCTCGGCGGGTTCTTGAGATATTCGTGGATCCACACGTCGAAACCGCCGTCGCGCAGGATTTCGAGCGTCTTGCGCGACGTTCCGCACATCGGATTGTGATAAATTGTTGCCTTCATTTTCGTTGCAGTTCCTCGCAAAGATTCAATCGGTTAAACAATCATTTAACAGCGCTCGCAGCAATTCTGCCCAATGCATTGTCCCGCGTGCGGAACGATGACGCGATATCGTCGTTCCTGCGCTGTGACATGCCCCGTGGCCGGGGGGTGACCCCCAGTGCCCGGTGCACGGTCCGGCAAGCTTAATAAACGGGAGAAGAGACGATGCAGAAA
>DATEIK010000008.1:0-7975 GCA_035279065.1 Sphingomicrobium sp.
GCATCGGCCGCACGATCGTCCGGGCGAGGAACAGCGAAAGGAGGATCGATATCAGGATCACCGCCGTCATGATCGAGGCGATGATCGCGCGCTGGCTGCGCACCGTGCGGGTGAAGGCGCGGTCGTTGTCGGTCGCAAGCAGCACGCCGCTACCGACCGGGACGGCGGCGGAGAGGACCGGCGTGAGGTCGGGTGCGTTGCGCACGTTGGTGACCGGCTTGCCACGGGCCCTGGCCTGCATCGCTTCGGGCCAGGCTTGCGCGCGGTCGACCGGCGGCTCGACGAAATCGTCGAGCTGCGGCGCGCCGACGATGGCGTTGAAGCCGCGGTCGAGCGCGCGCGCGACGTCCTTGGTCCAGTCCTGCGTGGTCGGGTCCCTGAGCGCATAGGTCGGGCCGCTCAGGCGCCAGCTGTCGGCCACTAGCGCGCCATTCGGACCATAGAGGCGAAAGCGGCTGCCGGTTGACTTGGAGATCGAAGCAAGGAGCTGCGGCCACTCCCGTTGCGGGACGTGGGCGAGCGCCTGCGCGGTCGTGGTTGCCTCAATCCTGGTCTGGCGCGTGCGCTCCTTGCTCAGGCGATTGCGGAAGACGTCGAGGTAGAGCGTGCTCAGCGCGACCAGCAGGATGGTCAGCACGTTGACCGCGAGAATTCGGTGCGCGAGGCTCCAGCGGCCCGACCAGCTCAGCGCCAGGTCGGCTTCGTCCTCATTGCTCGTCGAAGCGGTATCCGACGCCATACAAGGTCTCGATAGCATCGAAGTCGGGATCGCTGGCGCGGAATTTCCGGCGGATGCGCTTGATGTGGCTGTCGATGGTGCGGTCGTCGACATAGACGTCGTCCTGATAGGCAACGTCGAGCAGCTGGTTGCGGGTCTTCACCACGCCCGGGCGCTGCGCGAGCGCCTCGAGAATCAGGAACTCGGTGACGGTCAGCGTCACGTCCTTGCCGTCCCACAACACCTTGTGCCGCGCGGAGTCCATGACCAGGCGGCCGCGCTCGAGTAGCGGCGGCTCGGGCTCGGTATCCGCCGATGCTGCTTCGCCGCGTGCGAGCTCCTGGCGCCTGAGGATCGCGCGAATGCGCGCGATCAGCAGCCGCTGCGAAAAGGGCTTGGAGATATAATCGTCTGCGCCCATGGCGAGGCCAAGGGCCTCGTCGAGCTCGTCGTCTTTCGAGGTCAGGAAGATGACCGGCATCGAGCTCGTCTCGCGCAGGCGCCGGAGAAGCTCCATGCCGTCCATGCCGGGCATCTTGATGTCGAACACGCCGAGGTCGGGCGGGTTGTCGGTCAGCGCCTTGAGCGCGGTCGCGCCGTCCGAATAGACGCGGGCGACGAACCCTTCGTGCTGGAGCGCGATGGAGACGGAAGTGAGGATGTTCCGGTCATCGTCGACCAGCGCGATTTCCTGGCTCATCCGCCGCTTGTTCCCGTGGCCTGCCGGTTGACGAAGGGCGGGCTTAGCCAGCGCCCGGTTGAGTGACAAGAAGCGCCCAGCCGTTTTGACGCCGCAACCGTTTCGTGCCTATAGCGGTTGGGACGCATATTCATGCGGCGGCAGTCCACATCGGGTCGCCGCCGCATTTTGACATTGTAGGAAGAAGGATCAGCGACGCGTGACCGACCGGGTCCCCAGCCACGGCCTTGAAGCACAGGGTATCGCCACGGGCGCCGAAATCCTGTGGAACCTGACGACGGCGCCGCTGGTCGAGCATGCGGTTCGCCGCGGCGAAGGCCTCCTCGCCAAGGATGGCCCGCTGGTCGTTCGAACCGGCAAGCACACCGGCCGCAGCGCGCAGGACAAGTTCACGGTCAAGGATGCGCTGACCGAGAACGTGATCTGGTGGAACAACGGCAACAAGCCGATGGACCCGGACGCGTTCGACCGGCTTCATGACGATTTCCTGCTTGCGCTGGCTGACAAGGAGCTGCTGTTCGCGGCCGATCTCTATGGCGGATCGCAGCCGGAGCATCGCGTCCGCGTCCGGGTGATCAACGAACTTGCCTGGCACAATCTCTTCATCCGGACGCTGCTGGTGCGGCCCGAGTCGAACGAGCTCGCCGGCTTCGTTCCCGAGTTCACGATCATCGACCTGCCGAGCTTCCGCGCCGACCCGGAGCGGCATGGCAGCCGCAGCGAGACGGTGGTCGCGGTCAATTTCTCCAAGAAGCTGATCCTGATCGGCGGCACGTCCTATGCCGGCGAGATGAAGAAGTCGGTGTTCGGCCTGTTGAACTTCCTTCTGCCGCCGCAGGGCATCATGCCGATGCACTGCTCGGCCAACATCGGGCCCAAGGGCGATACGGCGATCTTCTTTGGCCTGTCGGGCACCGGCAAGACGACGCTATCGGCCGATCCCCACCGGACGCTCATCGGCGATGACGAGCATGGCTGGTCGGACACCGCGGTCTTCAACTTCGAGGGCGGCTGCTACGCCAAGATGATCCGTCTTTCGGCCGAGTCCGAGCCGGAGATCTACGCGACGACCAAGCGCTTCGGGACGGTGCTCGAGAATGTCGTGATCGACCCGGTCACGCGCGAGCTCGACCTCGACGACCCGAGCCTCGCCGAGAATAGCCGCGGCGCTTATCCGATCGACTTCATCCCCAATTCGTCTGCCGACAATCTCGGCCCGGTGCCGAAGAACGTCGTCATGCTGACCGCCGACGCGTTCGGCGTGCTGCCGCCGATCGCCAGGCTCACGCCAGACCAGGCGATGTACCACTTCCTCTCCGGCTACACGGCCAAGGTCGCCGGGACCGAGATCGGCGTCACCGAGCCGCAGGCGACCTTCTCGACCTGCTTCGGCGCGCCGTTCATGCCGCGCCATCCCTCCGTCTACGGCAATCTGCTCAAAGAACGGATCGCGAAGGGCGAGGTCGATTGCTGGCTGGTCAACACCGGCTGGACCGGCGGCAAGTACGGCGTCGGCAAGCGCATGCCGATCAAGGAGACGCGCGCGCTCCTCAACGCCGCGCTCGACGGCAGCCTGAAGAACGTAGAGTTCCGCAGGGACCCGAACTTCGGCTTTGAGGTGCCAGTGTCGGTACCTGGCGTTGATACGTCCATCCTCGATCCGCGCGGCACCTGGGGCAATCCAGCGGACTATGACGCGATGGCGGCGAAGCTCGTCGAGCTGTTCGTGGCCAATTTCGCCGAGTTCGCTCCGCACGTCGACGAGGGCGTCCGCGAGGCGGGTCCGGTCGCGCAGCAAGGGCGACAACAAGCGCAAGACGTCGCCACCGCCCAGACCACCTCAGCTTAAGGCCCGGTCCTTCGATCGGGCCCTCCCAGGGACCCGATCATGACCGAATTCCGACCCCGCTTCTTCACCACCGACGCCGAGATCGAACATATCGGCGAGGGCCTCCTCGCGGGCACGCTGCCGCGCGAGGAATGGACCCACGAGGCGCATCTCGCCGCGACAATGTATCTCCTGATCCGGCGCGCCGACGTCGACCTCGACATCGAGTTGCCGGGCATCATCCGCCGCTACAATGAGAGCGTCGGCGGCGTGAACAGCGACAGCGAAGGTTATCACGAGACGATCACCCGCAGTTTCCTGCATGGCGTTCGCTTGTTTCTGGCCGAAGTGGACAGTGACGCGCCGCTGCACCAGCTCGTCAACGGCGCCCTGCTGTCGCCGATGGGCCGCCGCGACTGGCCGCTGCGCTTCTATTCGCGCGAGCGGCTGTTTTCGGTCGAAGCGCGGCGGCATTTCGTGTCGCCGGACATTGCTGCCTTGCCCTGACGCTTGCTACGCATGCCGCGAGCGAAGGAGGGAGCATGAGGTCAGGTTCGAAGCTGGTGGGGGCGATGCTGGTCGCCGCGTCAATCGTCATGCCAGCCGTAAGCGAAGCCGCGCCGGCTGCGGTGCATCAGCCCGCGCCAACGGCGGCCGATCGGCGGCTGAAGGCGCTGTACGACGGCTACGCCGCCTGGGACGCGAAGGAATCGGGTAATATCCAGGACTCGCGGGGCGAGACCAAGCCCGCCGATTACCTGCCGCGGGTCGATGCCGCGACCCAGCAGCGCCGCGCCGCGCACCTCCAGGACCTGCTGAAGCAGCTGAACGCCATTCCCATTGCCCAGCTTTCGCCGGACGAGAAGGTCAACGCGGCGGTGTTCCGTACCATCCTCGAGAATGCGATCTCCGATGCGCATTTTCGGCTGTGGGAAATGCCGTTCAACAGCGACAGCAACTTCTGGACCTATCTCGATTCCAAGCCGCTGCAGGATGCCGCCGAATACCGGCGCTACATCGCGCGAATGCGCGACATCCCGCGCTTCTTCGACGAGCAGATGGTCAACATGCGCGCGGGCCTTGCGCGCGGTTTCAGCGTGCCGCGGGCGACGCTCGAAGGCCGCGACGCTTCGATTGCCGCCTTTCTCGCCGACGACGTGACCAAGAGCCCGTTCTACAAGGCGTTCGACAAGCTGCCACCGACGATCCCTGCGGCGGAGCAGCAGGCGCTGCGGGCCGAGGGACAGGCGGCGATCCGGAATGCGGTCCAGCCGGCCTACCGCAAGCTGCTCGATTTCTACCGCAATGAATATCTGCCCAAGACGCGGACCACGGTTTCGGCCCGAGACCTGCCCGACGGCGACGCTTTCTACCGGGCCCAGATCCGCGAATATACGACGACGGACCTCAGCTCCGAGGAGATCCACCAGATCGGGCTGAAACAGGTCGCAGAAATCGAAGCGCAGATGCAGCAGACGATGCGCGACAGCGGCTTCAAGGGCTCGTTCGCGGACTTCCTGAAGTTCCTGAAGACCGACCCGCAATTCATTGCAAAGACGCCCGATGAGCTGATGGGTGTCTCGTCCTATGTGGCCAAGCGCACCGACAACGTCATCGGCAATTATTTCGGCAAGCTGCCGCGCCGCCGCTTCGGGATCATTCCGGTGCCGGACGCGCTCGCGCCGTTCTACACCTCGGGCCGCGGCGGGCTCGAGAATTGCATGATGAACACCTACAATCTGCCGGTCCGACCGCTCTACAACATCCCGGCGCTGACGCTCCATGAATGCGAGCCCGGCCACAGCTTCCAGGCCGCGCTGTCGGAGGAGCAGAAGGCGCTTCCGCGCTTCCGCCAGAACCTTTATTTTTCGGGCTACGGCGAGGGCTGGGGCCTCTATTGCGAGTGGCTCGGCAATGAAATGGGGATTTATCGCACCCCCTACGAGAAATTCGGTCAGCAGAGCTATGCGATGTGGCGCGCCGCGCGGCTGGTGATCGACACGGGCGTCCACCGCTACGGCTGGTCGCGCAGCCAAGCGATCGACTATCTCGCGTCACATACCGCCCTATCGCAGCATGAGGTGGAGACCGAGGTCGACCGCTACATCAGCTGGCCGGGGCAGGCACTGTCGTACAAGCTCGGCGAGTTGACGATCCGGCGGCTCCGCTCCGAAGCCGAGGCCAAGCTAGGTCCCAAGTTCGACATCCGTGGCTTCCATGACACTTTCCTCGACATGGGCGCGGTGCCCTTGAACGTGCTCGAGCAGCAGATGCGCGCCTGGATGGCGGCCGAGGCAGCCAAGCCCACGAAGAGCTGACCTCCAACAGCCGTAACCGTGCTAATGCCGACTCGGATTTAAGGATGGAGGCCAGAATGGGCATTCTCGACAGTTTGCTGGGACAGCTTGGGGAAAATGCGGACGTTGCCAATCTCGCGGCGAAGGTCGGCCTGTCGCCCGAGCATGTCGAAATGGCGGTGCAGGCGCTCGCCAAGTTCCACCCGATGGAGGTCGATACGGCCGAAGGCGCCGCGGCGGAGACAGGGCTTCCGGTCGACAAGCTGCAGGAGATCATCGGCCATATCGGCGGCGAGGGCGCGCTCGGCCGCTACGCGTCAATCCTCAAGGACGGCAACCTCGGCGACATCGCGTCGAACCTGATGGGGAACCGGGAAGCCTAGGCCTTCCCGGTGCGCGCGATGTAATCGCCGACGTTCTTGGCGAGCACGTCCATCGGGACGTTGCCGCCAAGCACGACCGCGTCGTCGAAATAGCGAAGATCGAACTTCGATCCGAGCTGAGCTTTCGCCTTGTCGCGCTCGCGGACGATGGTCGTGTGCCCGACCTTGTAACCGCAGGCCTGGCCCGGCCATGAGCAATAACGGTCGACCTCGCTCGCCATCTCGCCAGGATTCGAGCCGTTGGCATTGACGAAATAGTCGAGACCCTGCTGCCGGCTCCAGCGCTTGGCGTGGAGGCCGGTGTCGACCACCAGCCGCGCCGCGCGGAAGGCGAGCGACTGGAGGTAACCGAGGCGGCCCTCAGGGAAATCGTCATACACGCCGAGCTCATCGACCAGCTGCTCCGCATAGAGCGCCCAGCCTTCCGAATAAGCATTGAACGCGAGCATCGTGCGGATGAGCGGCAGCTTGTTCGCATACTCGCCCTGCCAGACGTGGCCCGGGATCGCCTCATGCGCGGCGAGGTCGGGCAGGTCGTACTTCCGATGCATGTCAGTGGTGCGAAGGTTGATCCAAAACTTGCCGGGGATCTTGCCGTCGATCGAGCCGGCACCGCCATAAGCGCCTGGGGCTCCGGGCTCCTCAGCGGGCGGCAGACGGCGGACTTCGAGATTGCCCCTGACCATAGTGTGGAACGCGCGCGGCAGCACCGCGCGGATCAGCTTCAGGCGCTCCTGGATGAACGCCATGATCTCGGCGCGGCCCTTGTCGCCCTCGGAGAATTTGTAGCGCGGATCCTGCGCCAGCTGCTTCATCCGCTCCCCGACCGAGCCGGTCGTATAGCCGATGCTCTTTAGGATAGGGTCCATCCGCCCGTGCAGTTCATTGACCTGGTCGAGGCCCATCTGGTGAACCTCGTCGGGGCTCATCGTCGTGGTCGTCGAGGCCCTGAGCGCCCAGCGGTAGTAATCGTCGCCGTGCGGGCGCGCCCACATGCCGGGCTCGCTCTTGGCGACCGCGCGCTGAGCCTTGAGCTCGTCGAGCTGGCGCTGGAGCGCCGGCAGGACCTGCTGCTGCGCGATCGAGCGCGCCTGGCCAGCCCAGTCGCCCGCGATGTTTTTCGCCTTGGCGCGCGGCGCGATTCCGTCGACCAGGCTGCCGCCGCTCGCGGTATCCTTGATCGTTGTCCCCATTGCCGCGATCGCCTCGTCGAGCAGGAAATCGGGGGGGACGAGACCGGAGGCTCGCGCCGAGCGCATCCGAGCGAGCTCGCCGTCGAGCAGCTTGGGATATTGCTGCAACCGCGCAAGATAGGCTTCGGCGTCGGCCTTGGTCTCGATCGGGTGCTCGGCGCCGAGGAAGCGCGGTATGTCGAGATAGGCGCCGACATTCTGGATGACGACATAGGGCGTGTTGCGCCAGCCGCCGACCGCGACGTCGCCATAGGGCAGGGCGAATCCGTCGAGCGCGGTCTTGTAGGCGCTGCGCACGACCTCGACGCTGGTCCGCACGGGGAAGGAAAGCCCGGACACATCGAAGGCATCGGCACGCGCAAGATCCTGCTTCAGCAGGGCGGCCAGCCGCTGCTGCCCCGCGGGAGAGCGGTCCTCGAGCTGGGAGCGCATTGCGGCCCGCGCACCAGTGTCGATGCCGAGCAAGGTCGCCGTTGCAGGGTTAAGCCGAAGCAGATTGTCGCCGATCGAATCGAGCAGCTTGCTCGCATCGGCGTCGGTCGCGGCGGGGCCTGCGCGGCGGCATGAAACGAGCGGAAGCGCGGCCGACGCGGCCAGTGCGGCCACGGCCTCGCGGCGAGTGAATGTCAGGTCGGGCAAGGAGTCTCCGTCAGTCTCAGGGAAGCGCGCGCACTGCTTCCACGGTCAGGCAATTTCCGTCGACGCCGGTGATCCGGACGCGCTCACCGGGCGCCGCCGGGCCGCCGCGCGCACTCCATTCGCTGTCGCCGACCCGGACGCGGCCGTTATGCTCGTCGACCGGAACGACCACCGTCACGACCTTTCCGACCAAGCGTCCTGCCCTGTCGTTCAAGAG
>DATEIK010000009.1:0-5195 GCA_035279065.1 Sphingomicrobium sp.
CCGCTTCGCGGGCCTCGGCGACCTGGACCGCGGCCGTCTGGCTGCACGGCACCGTCGAGCGGCGGAGGATGCCCTCGCCATGCTCGTTTTCGGCCGAGTCCCAGAAGCTGTGGCGGCCGTCGGCCCAGCGCGCGAGGATCACCGAGAACTCGGCGGCGAAGTCGATACCGGCTTCCGCGACGGCGGGCTGCTCGCCGATCGCCGACCATGCCTCGGCCGCGTCGCCGGCCGAGCGGATCCACGCCTGGCCCTTGCCGTCATAGCCGTAGCGGCGGGTCTTGAGCACGAGCGGCAAGCCAAGCTCCGCGACCGCGGATTGGACGTCGGACAGCGTGGCGACCGCGCGCCACGGCGCGACCCGCGCAGGGGTTTGCTCGAGGAACTCCTTTTCGCGCGCGCGGTCCTGCGCCACCGCGAGCGAGCGCGTGCTCGGATGCAGCTTGTCCGCGAGCACTTCCAGCGGCTCGACCGGCACATTTTCGAACTCGTAGGTGACGACCTCGACCGCACGCCCGAACCGCTCCAACGCGGCGACATCGTCGAACGCGGCGCGGGTGTGCACCGCCGCAACGTGGGTCGCGCACGGCGCATCATGCGGGTCGAAGATGTGGCATTTGTAGCCGAGCTGGGCCGCGGCCATCGACAACATGCGGCCGAGCTGGCCGCCTCCGAGTATACCGATGGTCGCTCCCGGTGCGATCATTCGGGCGCTTCGGCGACCGAGCCGGTCTGCTTCTCGCGCCAATCCTCGAGCCGCGCGGCGAGGCGATCGTCGGTCGTCGCGAGCATCGCCGCCGCGAGCAGCGCGGCATTGATCGCGCCCGCCTTGCCGATCGCCAGCGTCCCGACGGGCACGCCCGCGGGCATCTGGACGATCGACAGGAGGCTATCCATGCCCTTGAGCGCCTGCGTTTCGACCGGCACGCCGAGCACCGGCAGGGAGGACATGGAGGCGGTCATGCCGGGCAGGTGCGCCGCGCCGCCGGCGCCCGCGATGATGACTTTGAGCCCGCGCTCCTTCGCTGAATGGGCATAATCGTACAGCCGCCTGGGCGTGCGATGCGCGGAGACCACGCGCGTCTCGTGGGGGATGCCCAGCGTGTCGAGCGTCTCGGCGGCATGGCGCATCGTCTCCCAATCGGACTTGCTGCCCATGATGATGCCGACCAGCGGCCCAGCCTCAACCCTTGGCATTGTCCCGCCTTGAACCAGTGTTGCGAAGCCGGCTCGTTTAGGGTGCGGATTCAGGCTAGGCAATGAGCCGTCGCTCGTGCCGACTCCACGCGAGCCTTACGGGCGGCAAACCACTGGATTTCCAAGGGTTTGGAATCGCGCTATGGCCATGCTGTTCGACGGGGGCGGACTCGGGGGCAATGTCTGACCAAGTGACCGAAGATCCGGGCGTTGCGCCGGAAATGGACGGACTGATCGAGGAGATCGGGCGGCTTCGCGCGCAGGTCGCGCAGCTCGAGGAGCGCGTCGCGCAGCTCGACGAGCTGGCGCACCAGGACACGCTGATCGACATGCCCAACCGGCGAGGCTTCATGCGCGCGCTCGAGCGATTCATCGATCGCGCCAAGCGCTATGCCGAGCCGTCGGCGATGCTGTTCGTCGATCTCGACGGCTTGAAATCGATCAATGACAGCTTCGGCCACCAGGCGGGCGACGTGGCGCTGAGGCAGGTCGCGCACTTGCTGGTCAGCGGAGTGCGGCGCAGTGACGTCGTCGCGCGATTGGGCGGCGACGAGTTCGCGATCCTGCTGGCCCACTCGACCGAGGACAATGCGCAGGAAACGGCTGCAAGGCTGGCGGATCTCATCGCCAATTGCGAGATCACCTACGACGGCGACGAACTGCCGCTGAGCGTGGCGATCGGGGTCGGGATGATCGACGGGGCCGACAGCCCGGAAGAGGTGATGGCCCGCGCCGACGAGGAAATGTACCGCCGCAAGGCCGCGGCTTAAGCGGCACTCATCAGCGGTCTGTGAGCTCGTACCTCCGTATCACCGACAAATCGTCGCCGAGCTCATAGACGATCGGCTGGCCGGTCGGGATCTCAAGCCCGACGATGTCCTCGTCGCTGATGTTCGAGAGATATTTGATAATGCCGCGAAGGGAATTGCCGTGCGCGGTGACGAGCACGCGCTTGCCGCTTTGGAGCGCCGGCGCGATCTCGGCCTCGTAATAGGGCAGCGTGCGAGCGATCGTGTCCTTGAGGCTCTCGGTGCGCGGGACTTCGACGCCGGCGTAGCGGCGGTCGCGGCTGACGTCGTACCGGTCGCCGTCGGGCAGGGGCGGCGGCGGGATGTCGTAGGAGCGCCGCCAGATCTTGACCTGCTCGGCCCCCACCTTGTCGATCATCTCCTGCTTGTTGAGCCCGGTGAGCCCACCATAGTGGCGCTCGTTGAGGCGCCAGTCCTTGGCGACGGGAAGCCACAGGCGGTCCATTTCGTGCAGCACCAGGTGAAGCGTGCGGATCGCGCGCGTGAGCACGCTGGTGAAGCAGCAGTCGAAGTCGAACCCCTTGTCGCGGAGCAGAGCGCCCGCGGCGCGCGCTTCGGCGATGCCCTTGTCGCTGAGGTCGACGTCCCACCAGCCGGTGAAGCGGTTCTCGAGATTCCACTGCGACTGGCCGTGCCGCAGCAGCACGAGCGTCGGCATCAGGCTTCGACCTTTTCCTTCGTCGCCGTCGCCGACTTCGCCGCCTTCAGCTCAGGGAGGATCGCGTGGAGCGCGTCGAGGCAGGCGTGCGCGAGATATTTGGAGCGCTGCGGCGACCAGCCGTAAACCTCGTCGGGCAGGTTGAAATTGTCCTTGAACGGCATTTCCAGCGTCATCGACACGCAGCCGTAGCGCTCGGCGAGCTGGGTCGTGGACATCGACATGTTGGCCTGGCCCGGCGCGGGGATCTCATAGCCCTGCTCGCGCTGGAAATCGGGCGAGAGCTTCTCGAGCGTCTCGCCGAAAAGCTCGAACAGTTTCTGCTGGCGCTCGGTGTGCGACGGAATGCCCTCGAAGCCGGCGAGGAAGTTCGCGGGGATCGCCTCGTCGCCGTGGACGTCCATCGCGAAATCGACGCCGGTCTCGTCCATGGCGTTGCGCACGCACAGGACTTCCGGGCTGCGCTCGGCGGTCGGCGCGTGCCACTCACGGTTGAGGTTCGCGCCCGCCGCGTTGGTGCGGAGGTGGCCGCGGCGCGATCCGTCGGGGTTCATGTTGGGAACGACGCGGAACGTGCATTCCCTGCGCAGCACGCGCGCGACGGGGTCATCCTCGTCGGTGAGCTTGTCGAGCGCGCCTTCCATCCACCATTCGGCCATGCTCTCGCCCGGGTGCTGGCGGGCGTAGAGCCACACGCTCAGCGGGCCTTCGCCGATGGTCAGGCAGTCGATGTCCTGGCCGTCGAGGCTCTTGCCGAGCGCGCGATAGCCGACGCCGGGCAGACCGGCGATGGTGGTCACCAAATCGTGGTGCCGCTCCATCGAGTAAGGCGCGAAATAAGCGATCCAGACGATATCCTGCGGCGGCGTCAGCTTGATGGTGAGGATGCCGTCGGCATAGCTCGTGTCGGTCACCCGCACCCATTCCTCGCGGTCGAGCGACAGGCACGCGCGATAGTCAGGCCAGCCGTGCGGGTAGGCCGCGCCTTCGCAATTGATGATGCGCAACGTGACTTCGCGGCCCGCCGCTCCGGCGACGCGGAAATAGAACCACTGGTAGAAGTCGCTCATGTGATCCTTGACGATCTCGAGGTCGGCGCGATCGCCGTCCTGCGAAATGACGCGGATGTTGCCCGCGTCGAACGAACTCGAAATCGTCAGTGCCATGCGCTTCTACTCGGCTTTTAGAGGTGAAGGGGTCGGCGGGCTGATAGTGCGCCGCCGCCGATCAGGCAAACGGGGCTTAAAGTTGCAATGGAGGAGGGATTGCCTGCATTGCGCGGGCGATGGCTACCCTTCCTGCCCGCAGCCGCCAGCGGCTCGCCGACTATAGCGCCGACTATCGCATGCTCCTGCTCGCGGCGATGGCGATCGTCGCGGGGACCGGCGGAGCGTTCAGCGCCTGGGCGCTGCTAAAGCTCATCGCCTTCGCGACCAACCTTTTGTGGTACGCGGATTTCTCGTTCGCCCCGGCAGCGATCGCGAACCGCGGCGCGCTGATCGTGCTTCTCGTTCCCGTCATCGGCGGGCTGGTCGTCGGCCTCATGGCGCGGTTCGGGTCGGACAAGATCCGTGGGCACGGAATCCCGGAGGCGATCGAGACGATCCTGTTCGGCGATAGCCGGCTGTCGCTCAAGGTGGCGCTGCTGAAGCCCTTGTCCTCCGCGGTGTCGATCGGCAGCGGCGGACCGTTCGGCGCCGAGGGCCCGATCATCATGACGGGCGGCGCGATCGGCTCGCTGTTCGCGCAATTGTTCCGGCTGAGCGCGGCGGAGCGCAAGACCCTGCTCGTCGCGGGCGCGACGGCGGGAATGACGGGCATCTTCGGAACACCGTTCGCGGCGATCATGCTGGCGGTCGAATTGCTGCTGTTCGAGTGGAAGCCGCGCAGCTTCGTGCCGGTGGTGACGGCGGTCATGGTCGCGCTCGCGTGGCGCCCGCTGCTGGTCGGCTCGGGCCCGCTGTTCCCGTTCGCGGCCGCGACCCCGCCTGGGCTGGAGCCGGTGGCCATTTCCGCCGGAATCGGGCTGGTCACCGGACTACTCGCGGCGATCCTGTCGTTCCTGCTCTACCGGATCGAGGACGGTTTCCACGCGCTTCCGATCCACTGGATGTGGTGGCCGGCGATCGGCGCAATCGTGGTCGGGATCGGCGGCCTGTTCGACTTGCGCGTGCTCGGCGCGGGCTACGACAGCATCCACGCGCTCCTCGACGGCGACCTCATCGTCAAGGCGGTCATCCTGCTGCTCGTCGTCAAGGCGGTCGTCTGGCTGGTCGCGCTCGGGTCGGGGACGTCGGGGGGGATTCTCGCGCCGCTGCTGATCCTCGGCGGCTGCGCCGGCTTCATCATGGGCCAATATCTGCCCGGCGACCCGGGCTTCTGGGCGATGATCGGCATGGCCGGCATCATGAGCGGGGTCATGCGCGCGCCGATGACCGGGGCGCTGTTTGCGGCCGAGCTGACCAACCATCTCTCGGCCCTGCCGGAGACGATCGCCGCGGGCACCGCCGCCTACGCGATCAGCGTGCTGATCA
>DATEIK010000010.1:0-14996 GCA_035279065.1 Sphingomicrobium sp.
TCCGCGCGCATAGACGCGGTAGACTTCGAAGCTGCCGTCCCACTTGAGGCGCATCTGGATGATCGCGTGCCGGGCGACGAGGTCGGGACGCTTCGGATCGCCGATGACGAGGTCGTGGACCTCCTGCGTGCGCAAGCCAACACGGTCGAGATGATAGGTCGCGGTGACTCCGCGCCGCTCGAATTCGCGCTTCAGGAACTGCGTGGCGATCGGCCGACGCTCGATCCACACGACGACGATCACGAGGACGAGGAACAGCAGGATCGCGAGCGCCGCGAAGCTCGCGATGCGTCGCCACCGCGGCCCGCGGCGCACGATCACAATCTGTTCGTCGTCGGGCCGCTCTGCCATGGGCCATACTAACCCGCGTTTGCCGCGACCGTTCCAGAAGCGGCATGACCGCTTCCTTCTCCCGACCAACTATGGTTGAGTGACACTGCTCGGGCCAGTCGCGGAAGGGACGGCATGCACGGGCGCGCCAGCGAGACGGGACAAGAGGAGCAGTCGGGCGGCCACCGCGCACGGCTGCGCAAGCGGCTGCTGGAGGCCGGGCCGGAAGGTTTCCACGATTACGAGCTGATTGAATATCTCCTCGCGCTAACGATTCCGCGGGTCGACACCAAGCCCCTGGCCAAGCGGCTGATCCACGATTTCGGCGGCATCGGGCCTCTGCTTTCGGCGAGCGCCGATGCGTTGCGCAACGAGGGCCTCACCGACCCAACGATCGCTGCGCTGAAGATCGCCCAGACGACCGCGCTGCGCCTGCTCGAGACGCGGATCGAGGCAAAGCCGGTGCTGTCGAGCTGGGACGCGCTCGGCGAATATCTCCATGCGGCGATGGCGCATGCGCGGGTCGAGGAAGTGCGCATCCTGTTCCTCAACGCTAAGAACATGCTGATTGCCAACGAGGCGCTGTGGCGGGGCTCGGTCGACGAGGCCTCGGTGCACGTTCGGGAGGTGATCGCCCGCGCCATCGCGCTCGGCGCGACGGCGATCATCATCGTCCACAACCATCCTAGCGGCGATCCGACGCCAAGCCAGCAGGACATTCGCCTGACCCGCGACCTGGTCGAAGCCGGGCGCCACATGAAGGTGACGGTGCACGACCATGTGATTGTCGGGGCGCAGGGACGAACGAGCATGCGCGCGATGGGGTTGATTTGATGCGCAGCCTCTTGAACTACACACTAGTGTGTATTAAATGACAAGCCGTGAGGTTCTGAAAGTCTTGAGGGCGGCAGGTTTTGTCGTCGTCGACCAGAAGGGTAGTCACGTGCAACTCAAGAAGCGCGGCCATCCCGGACGTGTGACGGTTCCTCATCCAAAACCAGAGCTTCCGATCGGTACGATCAGAAGCATCGAACGGCAGAGCGGCATCAAGCTGAGGTGATACTTATGAAACGGCGTTTCTTTCCGGTTCAAATCGAGAAGGGTGAAATTTCATACGGCGCATGGTTTGTGGATTTTCCCGGTTGCGTCAGCGCGGGTGATACGATCGCAGAGGCGATCGAAGGAGCACACGAAGCGTTGGCGTTACACACGTCCGGAATGATCAGGGACGGAGAGCAGATTCCGGAACCATCGCCTCCCAAGCTCGAGGAAGGATCGATCGTCGTAGCAATGGTGGGTGTAACACTCCCCGGCAAGAAGAAGCGGGTAAACGTGATGATCGACGAGGGCGTGCTGGCGGCGATTGACGCTGTATCTGACAACCGATCGCAGTTTCTCGAAAAAGCAGCGCTCAAGGAACTGGCCGCCTGACCCGCGAGCTGGTCGAAGCCGGCGACACATGGAGGTGCCGGTTCACGACCATGTGATCGGCGGCGCGACAGGCCGCACCAGCATGCGCGCGATGGGGCTGATTTGATTTGATCAACAAAGCCAATAAGCTCTCGAACGACCAAGGATCTTCCGTGCAACTGATATTGGCCACCCATTTGTTGTTCGCCAGCGCCGTTGGTGCTCAACAACCGAGTGGCCGACCGCGCGTCGGCGATACGTACGAGATCACGTTGACCCGTGACTGGACACAGCAGGGGAGCGATGGTTTTTCATCGGCTAGCTCGCATGACCTAGATACCGTCATTGAGCGCGTTATTCGGGTGCGAGGCGATGGTCTGGAGTTGGAATATGATCTACCAGCCAGCACTCCCAAGGACGAAAGATCCAGCACGTGGCAATTTCCCGCGCGTGTCTTCCGACCTTTCAACGGGCCCGTTGAGCTGCTCGATCGGTCGGGATTAGAGAGACGGGTTGATGCTTGGCTGAAAGCCGCAAGATTGCCGCGCGCAGCTTGTGGGCACATGATCTTCACATGGAATGAATTTCGCATCGAATGTGATCCGGACGCCGTCATCAAGACCGTCGAAGCATTTGAATTCCCGACCGATATTCATGACGGAGCCTCATATCGCGATCCTGGCGCGCGCATTCCGACAGCGTTGATAATGAAGCAAATGGGCCCTCAAGGGACAACTTTGGTAGCTAACGCGGAGATCGATCCAGACGCGGTTCGTCGTAATGCAGCGGAGACAGACATGGGTGTCGGTGAGATATTGAATAAACCCCTCACGCTGGAAGCTGCACTCGCAAAGCACGCTAGCGATGACATTTCAGGGACAATCTCAGTCACTTTCGATACCGACGCGAGCGGGCAGGTTTGGCGCAGAAAAACTGTCACGGTCGTGAAGATCAAGAAACGCGACGGTCAGTCTGACACTCAGACTACGACCACGACGTTGGAACGCCATCGTCTCAACGGCTGATGTCCACCTGCCGGCGGACGTCATTTGAACGCCCTCGCCTTCCCTGCTAGCCGCATCGCGCATGGTCCCCCGCTATTCGCGCCCCGAAATGACGGCCATCTGGTCGGCGACAAACCGCTACCGAATCTGGTGGCAGATCGAGGTCTTCGCGGCCGAGGCGATGGGCAAGATCGGCATGATTCCCGCGGAAGACGCCGCGACGATCCGCGCGGCCTATGATGCCAACGTTCTCGGCGAGATCGACATCGACGCGATCGACCGGATCGAGGCTGTCACCAAGCATGACGTGATCGCCTTCCTCACCTGGGCCGGCGAGAAGCTCGGGCCGCAGAAGCGCTGGCTGCACCAGGGCATGACCAGCTCGGACGTGCTCGACACCGCGCTCGCGGTGCAGCTGAAGCAGGCCGCCGACCTGCTGATCGACGATATCGATGCGCTGCTCGAGGTGCTGAAACGCCGCGCATTCGAACACAAGCTGACCCCGACCATCGGCCGCAGCCACGGCATCCATGCCGAGCCGACGACCTTCGGCCTCAAGCTTGCGCAGGCCTATGCGGAGTTCGCGCGCAATCGCGAGCGGCTCGTGGCGGCGCGCGACGGCGTCGCGACCTGCGCGATTTCGGGTGCGGTCGGCACGTTCGCCAACGTGCCGCCTGCGGTCGAAGATCATGTCGCTGCCGAGCTCGGCCTGTCGGTCGAAGCCGTCTCGACCCAGGTGATCCCGCGCGACCGCCACGCAATGTTCTTCGCGACGCTCGGCGTGATCGCCTCGTCGATCGAGCGCTTGGCGACCGAGATCCGCCATCTGCAGCGCACCGAAGTGCTCGAGGCCGAGGAATATTTCTCGCCGGGCCAGAAAGGCAGCTCGGCGATGCCGCACAAGCGCAACCCGGTGCTGACCGAGAACTTGACCGGCCTCGCGCGGATGGTGCGCAGCTATGCGCTCCCGGCGATGGAGAATGTCGCGCTGTGGCACGAGCGCGATATCTCCCACTCGTCGGTCGAGCGTTTCATTGGCCCCGACGCGACCATCACGCTCGACTTCGCGCTCGCCCGCCTGACCGGCGTGGTCGACAAGCTCCTCGTCTACCCCGAGCGAATGCGGAAGAACCTCGACCGCATGGGGGGGCTCATCCACTCGCAGCGCGTTCTGCTCGCGCTGACGCAGGCGGGCCTCAGCCGCGAGGAGAGCTACGCGCTCGTGCAGCGCAACGCGATGAGGGTGTGGGAATCGGACGGGAAGCTGTCGCTGCTCGAGCTGCTCAAGAACGACCTCGAGGTCTCGCAGCGCCTCCCGGCCGACGAGATCGAGCAGCTGTTCAACCTCGATTATCACCTGAAGCACGTCGACACGATTTTCGACCGGGTGTTCGGCACGCCGGCTTAACCGCTTCACTTAAGACAATTTTCCTCATGCGCGGCGGCGAAAGTCGGCTATGCTACAATCTCGTTCGAAAAGGCCGGGGGGCCGATGGAAACCGTTCAGGAATTGCACGAGGAGGTCGTCGTCACGCCCACGGCGCAGGCTGGCATTCAGGCTGGCTGTTGCCTCGTTGAGCTGTCGCTCGACTGGATCGTCTGCCGCGCGTCCGAGAACGTACATCACCTGCTCGGCGAATCACACGTCACCCTGATCGACGAGCCGCTCGGGAATTTCGTGCAGGCCCAGGCGCTGCACGACCTGCGCAACCTGTTCTCGCGGCTGAGCGGGAGCACCGGAATCGCCCGCGCTTACCGCGTACGCCTCACCGACGATGCCGAGCTGTTCGACATCGCCTTCCAGCAATCAGGCGACCGCGTGATCCTCGAAGCGGTGCCGAGCCCGGCCGACGGTCTTGCCGAGAGCCTGAGCGCGGTTGGCGGGCTTGCCGCGGGAATGGCCGGCGAAAGCGGCCAGGCGCTGCTCGATTCGGCCGCACGACGCGTGCGCGCGCTCACCGCCTTCGATCGCGCGACATTGCTCGTGGGAGATTCGAAAGCCACCAGCGACCGCCGTGGCGTGCCGTTCCGCGCCGGCGCGAACGCGACGCTCAGCGATGACTTTCCGGCGCTCGTGTCCAACAGCGCGGCCACAACGGTGCCGATCTTCCCGCGCGACGATCGGGATTCGAAGTTGTCGGCGGCGCTGCTGCGCGGGCCATCGCCCGACGAGCAAGCGGAGCTTGCCGAGCGCGGTTTTGCATCGACGATGCGCGTTCCGGTGAAGATCGGCGGCGAGACGATCGGCGAATTCCGGCTGGCGCACACCAAGGCGCGGCGTCCAAACCTCGAAGTTCACGCCGCGGCAGAATTGTTCGCGCAGATGTTCGCGATGCGGCTGGAAATCGACCGCTCGACGAGCGGCTGACTAGCCGAACATCTCCCGCACGCGGCTGAAGAAGCCCTTCGCCGCGGGGCATTCGTCTCCGGTCTCGGTTGCGCGGAATTCCTCGAGCAGCCGCTTCTGCTCCTTCGACATGCGCGTCGGAGTCTCGACCAGGATGCGCGCGACCATGTCTCCGCGGCCGCGGCTGTTGAGGACGCTCATGCCCGAGCCGCGATGCCTGAGTTGCTCGCCCGACTGGACGCCAGCGGGAATCTTGATCTCGACCTTGTTCCCGTCGACCCCCGGCAGGCTGATCGACCCGCCGAGCGCGGCGGTGGTGAAACTGATTGGGCAATCGGCGACCAGCGTCGTGCCCTCGCGCGAATAGATCGCATGCCGCTTCATGTGCACGAACAAATAGAGGTCGCCGCTCGCCGCGCCGCGAATGCCAGCCTCGCCCTCACCCGCGACGCGGATGCGCGTGCCTTCGTCGACTCCTGCCGGGATTTGGACCGACAGCTTGCGCTGCCGCAGCGCGCGGCCTTCGCCGTGGCAATTGGCACACGGGTCGGTGATGACTTCGCCCGACCCGCGGCAGGTCGGACATCCACGCTCGACCACGAAAAAGCCCTGCTGCGCCCGGACCTTGCCCATGCCACCGCAGGTCTGACAGGTGCTGGCGCAATTGTCCGAGCGGGTGCAGCCGCGGCCCTCGCAGACCTCGCAGCGCGACTGCGCTTCCACGGTGATGGTCTTTTCGACCCCGGTAAAGGCTTCCTCGAACGTCAGCTCGAGGTCGTAGCGCAGATCGGCGCCGCGAGCGGCGTTCTGGCGCGCGCCGCGCGGGTCCATGAATTCGCCGAAGATGGTGGAGAAAATGTCGGAGAAACCGTTGAACCCGGCCTCACCGAACGGGTCGCCGCCACCGCCGTTACGGAAGGCGGCATGGCCGAAGCGATCATAAGCCGCGCGCTTCTGGGGGTCCTTGAGGACGTCATAGGCCTCGTTGACCGCCTTGAAGCGCGCTTCCTGTTGCGGGCAGCCCTGGTGGCGGTCGGGGTGACACTCTTTCGCCAGGCGCCGATAGGCGGCCTTGATCGCCGCGTCGTCGGCCCCGCGCTGGATTCCCAGCAATTCGTAATAGTCCTGCTCGACCATTACCGCTCCCCGCTACGCTTTACCCGGCGCCGGTTCCCCCTGTGGACCCGGCACCACCCGGTCATCAGCCCTTGTTCTCTTCGTCGACCTCGGAGAAGTCCGCATCGACGACCTCCTCCTCCGGCTGCTCGGGATGCTCGCTCGGGCCGGACGTTCCGGCGTCCGGGCCGGCCGCAGCCTCTGTCTCGGCCTGCTGCGCCTTGTACATCGCCTCGCCGAGCTTCATCGCCGACTGCGTAAGCGCAGCGGTCTTTTGCTGCATCTCGTCCGCGTCGCCGCTCTCGACCGCGGCCTTCGCTTCTTCGAGGGCCTTTTCGATCTCCGCCTTGATGTCGGCCGAAACCTTGTCGCCATGCTCGGCAAGCTGCTTTTCGGTCGAGTGAATCAGGCTCTCGGCGTTGTTCCTGGCTTCAGCCGCGCCGCGCCGCTTCTTGTCCTCTTCGGCGAACTGCTCGGCTTCCTGGACCATCCGCTCGATGTCGGTATCGGCGAGACCGCCCGATGCCTGGATGCGGATTTGCTGTTCCTTGCCCGTGCCCTTGTCCTTGGCCGAGACGTTAACGATGCCGTTGGCGTCGATGTCGAAGGTGACCTCGATCTGCGGCACGCCGCGCGGCGCCGGCGGGATCCCGACGAGATCGAACTGGCCGAGGATCTTGTTGTCCGCGGCCATCTCGCGCTCGCCCTGGAAGACGCGGATGGTCACCGCGCTCTGGTTGTCGTCAGCGGTCGAGAAGACCTGGCTCTTCTTGGTCGGAATCGTCGTGTTGCGGTCGATCATCCGCGTGAATACGCCGCCCAAAGTCTCGATGCCGAGGGACAGCGGCGTCACGTCGAGGAGCAGCACGTCCTTGACGTCGCCTTGTAGCACGCCGGCCTGGATCGCCGCGCCCATCGCCACGACCTCGTCCGGGTTGACGCCGGTGTGCGGCTCGCGGCCGAAGAATTCCTTCACTCGTTCGCGCACCCGCGGCATGCGCGTCTGGCCGCCGACCAGCACGACGTCCGCAATGTCCTTGGCGTCGACGCCGGCGTCCTTCAGCGCTTTCTTGCACGGCTCGATGGTGCGCTCGATCAAGTCATCGACGAGCTTCTCGAGGTCGGCGCGGGTCAGCGTCTCGACCAGGTGGAGCGGGGTCGTCGTGCCGCCCTCCATGCGCGCCGTGATGAACGGCTGGTTGATCTCGGTGCTGGCGGCGGACGACAGCTCGATCTTCGCCTTCTCCGCTGCTTCCTTGAGCCGCTGCAGCGCGAGGCGGTCGGTGCGAAGGTCGATATTCTCCTTCGCCTTGAACTTGTCCGCGAGCCAGTTGACGATCCGCGCGTCGAAGTCCTCGCCACCCAGGAAGGTGTCGCCGTTGGTCGACTTCACCTCGAACACGCCGTCGCCAATCTCGAGGACGGAAATGTCGAACGTTCCGCCGCCGAGGTCGTAGACGGCGATCGTCTTGCCCTCTTCCTTCTCCAGGCCATAGGACAGCGCGGCCGCGGTCGGCTCGTTGATGATGCGCAACACTTCGAGGCCGGCGATCTGCCCGGCGTCCTTCGTCGCCTGGCGCTGGGCATCGTTGAAATAAGCGGGAACGGTGATGACCGCCTGAGTGACCGTCTCGCCGAGATAGGCCTCGGCGGTTTCCTTCATCTTCTGCAGGATGAAGGCGGAAATCTGCGACGGCGAATAATCCTTGCCGCCAGCCTCGACCCAGGCGTCGCCGTTGGCGCCCTTGACGATTTTGTAGGGCACCAACTCGGTGTCCTTCTTGGTGATCGGATCATCGAAGCGGCGTCCAATAAGACGCTTCACCGCGAAAATCGTGTTGTCGGGGTTGGTGACCGCCTGGCGCTTCGCCGGCTGGCCGATCAGCCGCTCACCGTCCTTGGTGAAGGCGACCACCGACGGCGTCGTGCGCGCGCCCTCGCTATTCTCGATGACCTTGGGCTTGCCGCCTTCCATCACGGCGACGCAGCTGTTGGTCGTGCCCAAGTCGATGCCGATGACCTTGGCCATGTTCTAAAGTCCCTCTCTTCTACAGCCCCGTTCGGCCCCAAACGAGGCGGCCGAAATGTTCCAAACTCAGTCGGGATATAGGTGCGATGAATCGAGCGACAAGAAGCGGCGCAAGAGAGCGTTAACCAGCCCCCGTGCGATCCTTAGGGCATCGCCATGCCGCCGTTGACGTGCAGCGTCTGTCCCGTGACATAGCCCGCCTCGCGGCTGGCGAGGTAGACGGCGGCCGCGCCGATGTCGTCGCCCGAACCCATCGCGCCCAAGGGAATGCGCGACAGGATTCCTTCGCGCTGCTGGTCGTTCAGCGCGTCCGTCATCGCCGACGTCATGAAGCCAGGGGCGATGGCATTGACGGTGATGCCCCGGCTAGCGACCTCCTGCGCGACCGCCTTGGTCATGCCGATGAGCCCGGCTTTGGACGCGACATAATTGGCCTGGCCGGGATTGCCGGTCACGCCGACCACCGAGGTGACCGAGATGATGCGCCCGAAGCGGGCCTTCATCATGGGCTTGGCGGCTGCCCGCATCAGCCTGAACGCCGCTTCGAGGTTGATCCGGATCACTTCCTCGAATTCGTCGTCCTTCATCCGCATCAGGAGGTTGTCACGCGTGACTCCGGCATTGTTGACCAGGATATCGAGCTTGCCCTCGAGCGCCTCGACCGCTTGCGGCACTAGGCTGTCGACCGCGGCGCCGTCGGACAAGTTGCAGGGCAGCGCGACATGCTCGCCGCCGAGCGTGCTCCGGAAGCTCTCCAGCTTTTCGACATTGCTCCCCGAAAGCGCCAGCCGGGCGCCCTGTGCGCTGAGCGCCTTGGCGATCGCGCTGCCGAGCCCGCCCGAAGCGCCCGTCACCAGCGCCGTCATTCCTGATAGGTCAAACATCCTTCGTCACTCCCGCGAAAGCGGGAGTCCCGCTTTCTTCCCACACAATGACGCCGCCAAAAGGCAGCGGGACCCCCGCTTTCGCGGGGATGACGGTTAGAGTTCCTTGGCGAGGCCCTCGATGTCCTCGATCGTCACCACGCTCGTGACTCTTGCGTCGGGAGCGATGCGCTTGACCATCGGCCCGAGGACCTTGCCGCCGAGCTCGACGAACTCGTGCACCCCGCCGTCGAACAGGTTCACGACGCTCTCGCGCCAGCGGACCATTCCGGTGACCTGCTCGACCAGCTGGTTGCGGATCGTGTCGGGGTTCGTCTCCGGCTGCGCGGTGACGTTGGCGTACAGCGGCACGGCCGGCGATTCGACCACGACATAGCTCAATGCGTCCTGCATCGCCTCGGCCGCGGGCTGCATCAGCGGGCAGTGGAATGGTGCCGACACCGGCAGGGCGATCGCGCGCTTGGCACCCATCTCCTTCGCAAGCTCGATCGCCCGGTCGATCGCGCCCTTGTGGCCCGAGATGACGACCTGCGACGGGTCGTTGTCATTGGCGACACTGCACACCTCTCCCTGTGCGGCCGCGTCGGCGATTTTCTGGGCGAGCGCTAGATCCGCTCCGAGCAGCGCCGCCATTGCACCGACGCCGACCGGCACGGCCTGCTGCATCGCCTGGCCGCGCAGCTTCAGCAGCTTTGCCGTGGTCGCGAGATCGAACGAACCCGCCGCGCACAACGCCGAATATTCGCCGAGGCTGTGCCCCGCGACGAAATCCGCGACGTCGGGCAGCGACACGCCCATCGTCCGGAACACCGCGATCGCATTGGCCATGATCGCGGGCTGCGCATTCTCGGTGAGCTTGAGCTCGTCATCCGGGCCTTCGCGCATCAGCCGGAACAGGTTCTGGCCCAGCGCCTCGTCGACTTCGGCGAACACGTCGGCCGCGCTGCGGCTGGCCCCGGCGAGCGCGGCGCCCATGCCGACCGCCTGGCTGCCCTGCCCCGGAAATAGGAATGCGCGCATCTTGGCCCCTCGAATGACGGCGCGCGGATTGCACAGGCCCGGATAAGCTGCAACACCCGGCGACCAGTGAACGACGCTTCCGTCTCGCAGCCCACATCGCCGCCTCGACAGCTGGGCTTCTCGATCGCGCTCGCGCTGGTCGTCGGCAACATGATCGGCTCAGGCATCTTCCTCCTGCCGGCGAACCTCGCGCCGTACGGCATCAATTCGATAATCGCGTGGATCGTCACAATTGCCGGCTCACTTTGCCTCGCCGGCGTCTTCGCGATGCTGGCGCGAGCCATGCCGCAAGCCGCGGGGCCCTACGACTATGTCCGGACCGCGCTCGGCGAACCGCCGGCCTTTTTCATCATGTGGAGCTACTGGATCGCGACCTGGGTTACGAACGCGGCGATTTCGATCGCTGCCGTAAGCTATCTAAGCACGCTTGCTCCGGGGGTATTCGCGCACACGGGGGTCGCGGCGCTCGCGTCCATAGGCTTCGTCGTCCTGTTCACGATCGTAGTTCTCGGAGGCGCGCGCTCCGCTGGGAGCGTCCAGGTCGTCACGAGCATGCTGAAAGTGCTCCCGTTGATCGCCGCCGTGGTGATCGCCCTGCTCGTTCTCGGCGGCGGCGGCACGCCCGCCCCGCACGCACCGACTCCGGTGAACGTGAATGGAATAGCCGGCGCCGCAGCGCTCACACTGTGGGCGATGCTCGGCTTCGAGTGCGCAGCGGTACCGGCACAGCGCGTGCGCGATCCCGAGCGGAATATCCCGCGCGCGACGATCCTTGGCACTTTGCTGGTCGGTCTCATCTACTTCACTGCCTTCGTGGCCATCTTCCTGCTGCTTCCGGGCGAGGTCACGGCCAAGTCGAGCGCGCCGTTCGCCGACCTTGCAACGCGATATTGGGGTTCTGTCGCGGGGACTCTGGTCGTACTGTTCGCGGCGATTTCCTGCCTGGGTGCGCTCAACGGCTGGGTGCTCATTGTCGGCGATATCCCTCTCGCGCTTGCCGAACGCGGCGTATTCCCGCGCTTCTTCGCCAAGCTGAATCCGCGCGGCATGCCGGTTGCGGCACTGATCCTCGGTGGCGTGCTGTCATGCGGCCTCATCGCGGCGAATTACACGCGTGGCCTGACGGAGCTCTACGGATTTATGGCGCTGCTCGCCACCGTCGCCACGCTCGTGCTTTACCTCGTCTGCGCACTTGCGGCGCTGCGCCTGACGCAACTCGGCACGCTGCCCCGCGGTGCGATGACGGGGGTTACAATCCTCGGCGTGATCTACGGGGTCTGGACGCTCTACGGCTCCGGCCTCGAGGCTACGGCCTGGGGCGCGGTCCTGATCGCCACTGGCATCCCGGTCTATCTGATCATGCGTTCGCGAGGCGGCTCCAGCCGTCCGGCGGCGGCGAGTCCAGCCGCGCCTCCGGGATCATCTTCCTGAGCTTCTTGGAGAAGCTCCTCAGGCAGACTTCGCTCCTTCCCAGCGGCCCCGCCTTGTAGGTGGGCGACTGCATGCCGAGCTGCACGCGGGTGATCAGCTCGGTGTCCTCGGCGTTGACCCGGCGGTTGATCCGCCAGTTGAGGTAGCGCACCGCCTTCATTTCGCGGCGATCGTCAGGCAGCGCATAGCTGATTTCGCGAATCATGCTTGTCGTCGCGCTGATCGGCAGGAACTGCATGAAGTCGACCTGGTCGGGGTAGATGTCGAAGGCGACGTTCGGGAAGAGCTTGTAATAGAGCCACTTGCGCTGGTGGCTCCCCGGTAGGTGGGCCACCTTCGGAAGGTGATGCTGATAGGTCCGCTCGGAGGGATTGGACGACACCTTCTCGACCAAATCGCCTTCCATCTTGTCGACCCATTCCTGCGCCTCGATCCGGTAGCTTCGGCCGAACAGGCGCGTCAGGCCCGGATGCCCGATCGGGATATGGAGATGGTCGGAATAATTGTCGGCGATGGTCTTCCAATTGAGCGTACGCGGCCGGAGCCTGACCTGCTGGAGGGCTCTCAACTCACGGAAGCGGTAGGGCTCGATCTCCGCTTCATAGGGAGCCATGATCTCTGCAACCGATGGAATGCCGGGCTCGAGCGTGACGAACAGGAACCCGCGCCAATTCTCCAGCGCGACGGGGAAAAGGCTCAGCCTGTCGGTCTGCAGCCCGGGATATTCATGGCGATGCGGCACACCGACCAGTCGTCCGTCACGGCCATAGCTCCACGCGTGATACGGACAGGTCAGCACCTTCGCGCACCCTCCGGTGCCGTCGACGACGCGTGAGCCACGATGCCGGCAGACGTTGGAGAAAGCGCGGATCTCGCCATCGTCGCCGCGGATGACGAGCACGCTTTCGCCGAGATATTCGAGCGTGCGCCACTCGCCCGGCTCAGGGATTTCGCTTTCGTGGCAGACGATTTGCGGCGCCTTGCGCAGGAAGGCGGTCTTTTCGGCCTCGAAGAACTCGGGGTCGTAATAGAGCCAGCCGGGAAGGCTCATATCGTCGAGGGGGTCTGGAGTCGGCGCGACCGATTTCAGCTGTGTTGCCATGGGACGCTTCTATCTGCTCGCCGGTAAATTGTCGAAGGCCAGCGCACTGATCACAAAGGCCTTGCGAAACGGCCGTGAGTGGCGCTCATTCATCGCCGGGGGGCAAGCCGAAATGACAGACATCCTTGGTCGGCGCGATTTTCTCATCGGCAGCGGGGCGGGCGTCCTTGCAGGCCTGCTCGTCACACCCGCCAACGCCGTCGTACGAGGCGGGCGCGGGCTCGCGGCCACGACCATCTACCGCAACGCACGCGTGTGGACGGGCGAGCGGGCCCATCCCTGGACCGACGCCATCGCGCTTCGCGGCAATCGCATCGTCGCACTCGGCGAGCGGGCTTCGCGTTCCCTCGCGACCCGCGGCACCCACGTCATCGACCTTGGCGGGGCAATGGTCGTGCCGGGGATGATGGACAACCACACCCACTTCGTCAGCGGCTCGAGGATGCTGACGCAGGTCGACCTGTTATCGGTCAAGACGCGCCAACAGTTGGTCGACACGCTTGCCAAAGGCGCGGCCGCGCTGCCGCCCGGAAAATGGCTCGAGGGCTTCGGTTGGGATGAGCAGCGCTGGGGCGGCGAGTTGCCGACCCGGTCGTGGATCGACGCGGTCACGCCGAAGACCCCGGTCTCGATCAGCCGCACCGACGGCCACAACCTGTTCCTGAACGGTCTTGCGCTGAAGCTCGCCGGGATCGACCGCAACACCGCCGACCCGGACGGCGGGACAATCGTTCGAGATTCGACCGGCGAGCCGACGGGAATCCTCCGCGACAATGCGATGGACCTGGCGAACAGGGTCATTCCAGCCTCGTCCGACGCGGAGATCGATTCCGCGATTCAGCTCGGCATTCAATCGGCGCTCAGCCGTGGCACGACCCAGGTCCATGGCGCCGACATGGACTGGATCACGTTCGACGCACTGCGCCGGGCGCGGGCGCGCGGCGAGACCGGCCTGCGTTTCTATCCCTCGGTCTGGGCTAGGGACTGGGCGAAGCTGGCCGAAATCATCAAGCGCGAAGGACGCGGGGACGACTGGGTCCGCTGGGGGATCGTCAAGGCCATGGCCGACGGCGCGCTCGGCAGCCGCACGGCGTATATGGACAAGCCGTTCGCCAATGACGCGAAGAATTCCGGCCTGCTCATCCAGCCGATTGCGGAAATGCAGGACTGGTGCGCAGGCGCGGACCGCGCCGGACTTCAGATCGAAGTGCACGCGATCGGCACGAAAGCCATCGACCTGACGCTCGACATGTTCGCCGTGATCGCGCGGAAGAATGGCCCGCGCGACCGCCGCTCGCGGATCGAGCATGCCCAGCACATCAATGAGAGATCGATCGGGCGCTTCAAGAAGCAAGGCGTGATCGCTTCCATGCAGCCTTACCATGCGATCGACGACGGTCGCTGGGCGGCTGGCCCGTTGGGACCCGACCGGATCAGCGGCAGCTGGGCATTCCGCTCGCTGCTCGACAGCGGCGCGACGCTGACTTTCGGCTCGGACTGGCCGGTGGCACCCGTCGATCCCCTGGGCGGCATCGAGGCCGCGGTTCGGCGCATGACGACCGACGGCAAGGGGGTGTTCGGCCCCGCCCAGCGCATCACGGTGGCCGAGGCGCTGCACGCTTACACCGCGGCAAACGCGTTCGGCGGCTTCCAGGAAGCGAAACTGGGAACGCTCGCACCCGGTAAACTCGCCGACCTGGTGGTCCTGGACAGCGACATTATTCGGGTCACGCCCGATCGGATCGGCGCGACGCGGGTCCTGCGGACCATCGTCGATGGCAAGGAGCGCTACGCCGACAGCAGCGCCTAGCCTCGCCGAACCTTGCCTCGAACGAGGTCGCCCGCTATGGGCGCGTCATCGGGGCGGGGAGCCAGTCTCCCGCCCCGCGACTTTTTGAACGACAGCCGGAGGGGCGCTCGCATTGGGCGGCGTCAGCGATCGGCCAACATGGAAGACGAACATGCCGCTCTACGAGCATGTTTTCCTCGCGCGTCAGGACCTCGCCCAGGCCCAGGTCGATGCGCTCGCGGAAAACGCCACCAAGATCATCGCGGACAATGGCGGGAAGATCGCCAAGACCGAGACCTGGGGTCTCCGTTCGCTCGCTTATCGCATCGCGAAGAACCGCAAGGCACATTACGTGATGCTCGACATCGACGCGCCGGCCGCGGCGATTGCCGAGCTCGAGCGCCAGTCCAACATCAACGAGGACGTGATCCGCTTCCTCACGATCAAGGTCGACGAGCACGAAAACGGTCCGTCGGCGATGATGCGCCGCGGGGACAAGGAGCGTTCGCGTTCCGACCGCGGCGATCGCGACGA
>DATEIK010000011.1:0-2383 GCA_035279065.1 Sphingomicrobium sp.
AGCTCACCATCCATCCGCAATGCTTCTTGAGCGACGGCCACTTCGCCGGCCCCGACGAGCTCCGCCTTGCCGCGCTGCGCGAAGTGATGGCGGACGACACGATCGACGCGGTGTGGTTCGCGCGGGGCGGCTACGGCTCGAACCGCATCGCCGAGGCCGCGCTCGCTGGGATGCCCCCCGCCGCGCTTGCCAAGCAATATCTGGGTTACAGCGACGCCGGCTTCCTGCTCGCGGGTTTGCACAAGGCAGGCGCATCAGTGGCGTGGGGGCCCATGCCGCAGGACGTCGTGCGCGATGGCGGCGAGGCGGCAATCCATCGTGCGCTCGATTGGCTGGTGAAGCGCGAACCGTCCGCGCTTGAGCCCGACCTCCAGCCGCCGGCGATGGCGTTCAACCTGACCGTGCTGAACAATCTGCTCGGCACGCCGCTCGAACCGGAGTTCGCCGGCGTCGAGCTGCTGATCGAGGACGTGAGCGAGCATCTGTACCGGATCGACCGGATGATGTTCCACCTGACGGCGAGCGCGAACGTCCGGCGCGCGTCGAGAATCCGTCTCGGGAGGGTTGCGGACGTCCCTGAAAATGACCCGGATTTCGGCAGTGACGAAGTGGCGATCGTCGAGGATTGGTGCCGACGCTCGGACATTCCCTACGGCGGCCGCGCCGACATCGGCCACGACGCCCGGAACCGCGTCGTTCCGTTTCGCATGTAAAATCGTGCGATTCCCCTCTGCAAACGGCATTGCAAAGCGCTTCGCTTTGCGCTCTACGAAGAGGGGAACAACAGGAGGGCCTGATGGCACAAGGGACTGGTCGTAAAGCGGGGGGCGGACTGGCCCGCCCGGTTCAACCTTCATCGGATTTGGCCGCGATCACCGGAAGCTCGCCGCTTCCGCGCAGCCAGGTGGTTTCGAAGGTGTGGGATCACATCCGCAAGAACAACCTGCAAAACCCGCAAAACAAACGGGAAATCATGGCGGACGACAAGCTGAAGAAGGTCTTCGGGGGGAAGGACCGGGTCAGCATGTTCGAGATGAACAAGCACCTGTCGAACCATCTGAAATAAGCGGTTCAACAGGTCGAAAAGAGAAGGGGTCCGCGGCCGCGGGCCCCTTTTTCTATGGGGAAAGCACCCGACTCGGAGCAGCGCTCTAGCCGCGCCAAAGGCCGTCGAGCCGCTCTCTGGTGACCGGAAAGCCGAGATCTGCCGGGATGGTGATGAATTTCTCGCCGTCCACTTCCTCGACCCACGGCGTCACCGGATCGATGCGATGGGCGAGCGCGTCGGCGCGGATTTCCTCGAAGTCCGAATGCTGGGCAAGCCGCTCGAGCGTCCGCCGGGTCGGAAAAATCAGCCGCGCTTCGCCGCGTGCTTCCCGCTCCAGGACCTCAGCCGCGCAAATCCAGGCGGCGCGCGCGCATTCCCCCTCGATCACCCGCGGCGTCCAATCGCCCTCCGGCGCCCTGGCGACGTAGAACAGGGTGTCGAACCGCCGTACGGCGTGGAACCTCGGCACCCAGCGCGCAAAAGGAGTCAGCGAGGCGATATCGATAGAGTGTCCCGCCCCCTGAAGGAGATCGGCGAAGCGCTGGTCCGCGGCCAGCGCCTGTTGCAGCTCGAGCGCGTGGGCCGCGCTTGCGGGCGGCGTCAGACCAACCGGAATGGCAGTCTCCTCGAGCGTTTCGCGGATCGCTGCGACCGCCGCGGCCTCGATCGCCAATTCATTGGCGAAATCACGGTCGGCGTCGTCGATCCGCCCGCCCGGAAACACTAGCGCGCCGGCCGCGAACGCCATGCCTTCGGCGCGCTCGACCATCAGCAGATCCGGAGCCGCCCCGGCCCGGTCGCGCACCACGATCAGCGTCGCTGCGGGGATCGCCTCGTCGGCCATGGCCGCGGCGTTAGGCGAGCGGCGGACAAAGAAAAAGCCGCACGGGGGCGAACCCCGGACGGCCTCTTGCCTGTGGAGGTCGCCCGGCGACTACATCCCGGCGACGTTCTGCTCCTGCGCGTCGCTGGGGCTTAGCGTGTTACTCTCGTTCTCCAGCTGGTTCTCCTGGTTGCCGAGCGCGTCCGCCTCCGCGTTCGCGGCGTCGTTGGCCGCGTCGCTGGACAGCGTGTTGAGGTCGGTTGCCGGCTGGTTCATCTCGGCATTGTTGACCTGGTCCTGGTTGTTGCCGCTGCACGCCACGAGCGCCAGCGCCGCGGTTCCGGTCAACGCAAAAACAAGCTTTTTCATGTGTTTGAACCCCATCAGAATCGGATTTCCCATGCTCTGCATAACAGGAGTGCAGCGCGCGTTTCCAGTGGCTTTGCTTGAGATTCGGCCCCGAAAACACTATCTTGGGCGTGCCGGGCAACCGGCTACGTCGGTAGATGATT
>DATEIK010000012.1:0-3857 GCA_035279065.1 Sphingomicrobium sp.
TCGACTGCCTCTTGCGCCGAGGACAGGGGAATTGCGCCGACTTCGGCTGCGCAACGCTTGGCATTTTCCGGAGTGCGGCCCCAGATCCGAACTTCGCGGAAGGCCCGCACCAATCGCAACGCTTCGACGTGTGAGCGCGCCTGCACGCCGGTGCCGAGGATGGCCAGGACTTGCGCGTCCGGTTTCGCGAGCGCGCGCGTCGCCACGGCCGACGCCGCGGCGGTTCGCATTTCGGTAATCAGCCGGCCGTCCATCACCGCCAGCGGCTCACCCGTTTCGGGCCGAAACAGCGCAATCACGGCATGATGCGTGTGCAGGCCGAGCGCCCCATTGTCGGGATAGAAAGTGACGAGCTTGACGCCCAAGCCGATGTCGGGTCCGCCAGCAGGCATGCTGCCGAAGAACCCTGGACCGGATTTCACGATCTGCCGGACAGGCTGCTCGACCCGTCCGGCGGAGAAGGCAACCAGCGCCTGCTCGACCGCCTCGATTAGCTCGTCCATCCGCAGGACGGAGCGGACCCTGGCTTCGTCGAGGAATGGCAGCATCCTTAGCCCCTAACCTCAAAGGAGTTGAGGTTCTCGGGCTCGGCGTCACTGACATGCACATTGTCGACGCGCGCGCCCTTCGGCCCGTACGCAAGTTTGTCGATCAGCCAGCGCACGGCGGTCAGCTCGCCTTCAAGATGCGCCTCGACCGAACCATCGACGCAATTGCGTACCCATCCGGTGAGTCCTCCCCGCCGTGCTTCCTCGCGCGTCCAGGCGCGGAAGAATACGCCCTGGACCAGACCTGTGATCCGCACATGTTTGGCGACCATCAGACCGTGCTGATGTCGGGCGCGTCCTCGGCCTTCATGCCGACGACATTATAGCCGGCGTCGACGTGGTGGATCTCGCCGGTAACGCCGCTCGCGAGGTCGCTGAGCAGGTAAAGCCCGGCGCCGCCGACGTCCTCGATGCTGACGTTTCGGCGAAGCGGCGAATTATATTCGTTCCACTTCATGATGTAGCGGAAGTCGCCGATGCCGCTCGCGGCGAGCGTCTTGATCGGCCCGGCCGAGATCGCGTTCACTCGGATATTCTCGCGGCCGAGGTCGGCGGCGAGATATTTGACGCTGGTTTCGAGACCCGCCTTGGCGACGCCCATCACGTTGTAGTGGGGAATGACCTTCTCCGCCCCGTAATAGGTGAGGGTCAGCAGCGAGCCGCCGTCCTTCATCATCGCCCGCGCGCGCTGTGCGACCGCGACGAAGCTGTAGACCGAGATGTTCATGGTCATCAGGAAATTGTCCATCGTCGTTTCGACGAATTTCCCGCGCAGCTCGTTCTTGTCGGAGTAACCGATCGCGTGGACCACGAAGTCGAGTCCGTCCCACCGCTTGCCCAGCTCGCCGAACGCGCCGTCGAGCGCTTCCATGCTGCTGACATCGCAGTCGATCAGCAGGTCCGAGCCCAGCTCGGCGGCAAGCGGCCGCACCCGCTTTTCCAGCGCCTCGCCCTGGTAGGAGAAGGCAAGCTCGGCGCCCTCGCCCGCCACCGCCCTGGCAATCCCCCAGGCGAGCGAGCGGTCGTTGGCAAGGCCCATGATCAGCCCGCGCTTGCCCTTCATCAATCCCGTCAAAGCTGCGGCCCCTCTGTTTCCAGTTCGACTTTCACGTCTTCGCCGGGCTGCGGTTCTTCGACCTCCAGCTCATCGGAATACGGCCCGGTATAGACCTCGCCCTTTAGCGCGGTGGCGCCGCTTTCCGCCAGCGCCGCGTTGAGCTCCGCCCCGATGACCACGCCAAGACCCACGGCGAAGAAGAACAGCAGCGTGACCATGATCCCGGCTAGGCTGCCGTAGGTCAGGCTGTAGCCCCCGAACAAGCCAAGCACGTTCGGCAGGATCTCGACCGTCGCCAGCCACCAGGCGGTGATGAACAGGGCGCCCGGCCATTTGCGGCAGCCGTACTTGCGGTACCGCGCGGGGGTCAGCGCGAAGAACAGGACGTAAAAAGTGAAGAACAGCGTCAGCGCGGGAACCAGCCGGTAGATGCCGAGCCGGGTCGCGACGCCGCCGGCGAACGGGAACCATTCGACCAGCACATGGTGGACCGAGCTCAGGATCACGCTCGCGGCGAAGGCGATCATCAGCAGGAGGACTGCGCCAAGGATGATCAGGATCGACCCCAGCCGATATTCCCAGAACGGCGCGCAGTACCTTACGCCAAACGAGCGGCGCAGGATGTCGCGGATGGTCTCGACGAAGCTTGCGGCCGTCCACAGTCCGACGATCGCCCCGAACCACAGCAAGGGGCCGGTGCGCGCGTTCAGCACTTCCTGGATCGGCCCGCGCAGCGTGTCAGCGACGTTCGGGGGGAGCCGTCGAAGCACGTTGAACACGGTCAGCTGCGCGTCCTGGCTCTGCCCGAACAGATGGGCGACCGCGGCCGCGAGGATGAAGAATGGGAACAGCGCCAGCACCGATAGATAGGCAAGGTTGCCGGCGTGGATGAACCCGTCGTTGTAGACGCCCACCGCGACGCGCTTGGTGATTTCCCACGCGGTCACCTTCGGCTTGAGCTTCTCCTCGACCTCCGTGCCGAACGCCGCGCGCATGCTGGCGAGCCGCTTGCGCCGTGCTTCGGGCGATTGGGGGGAGATGTCGCGCATGGATAAGGCGGGCTAAACCCCGAGAGGCGCGCGCGGGTTGCCGCCGCCCTTCCAGCTCTCCGCAAATCGCTGCAGCTCCGCATCGTCCGCGGGCACATCGATCTCGGCCGCGACAAGCTGGTCGCCGCGCTTGCCGTCCTTGGCCGTGAAGCCGCGCCCCTTGAGCCGCAGCACCTTGCCGGAGCTTGTACCCCTGGGAATCGTCAGCATCACCGGTCCCTCGGGTGTCGGGACCTTCACCTTGGCGCCGAGCACCGCCTCGTTGAGGGTGATTGGCAGCGTCAGCCGGACGTTGTTGCCCTCGCGCGTGAAGAAGCGGTGCGGCTCAATCTCGATCGTGACGAACGCATCGCCGCGACCGCCCGGCCCTTCCTGCCCCTTGCCGGCAATGCGGATTCGCGTGCCGTCGTCGACGCCGTTCGGCAGCTTGAGGTCGATGGTCTTGCCATCGCCAAGCATGACCCTCTGCGGCTTGCGGGCGACCGCGTCGATGAAGGGCACCTTCAGCCGGTAGGAAACGTCCGCGCCCTTCTGCGGCCCGCGCGAGCGCTGGCGAAAACCGCTGAACGGCCCGCCCGCGTTTCGCCCCGCCGCTCCGCCGAACAGCCCTTCGAATAGGTCGCTGAGATCGGCCGCGTCGGCACCGCCCATGTTCTGATAATTCTGGAATCCCTCGAAGCCGGCGCCGGGACCGGCCTGCGCGCCGCTCGACGTATAGCCGCCGTAGCCCGATCCGAACGGCATCTTGGGATTGCCTTCCTCGTCGATCTCGCCGCGGTCGTAGCGCGCGCGCTTGTCCTTGTCCGACAGCAGGTCATAGGCCTGCGTCACTTCGGCAAAGCGCCTGGCCGCGTCGGGCTTGTCCTTGTTGCGGTCGGGATGAAGCTGCTTGGCGAGGCTGCGATAGGCCTTCTTGATCTCGGCCTCGCTCGCGCCGCGCTTCACTCCGAGCCGTTGATAAAGGTCCAGGGCCATTCAGCCTCCCATGCCGGAACCGGGCTGGCCTGACCAGATGGGTTGCGGGCGCACGCGCTCCAAGCCTAAGCGCCGCGAGGCATGAGCACGGATCCTTTCGCTCTCTTCGATGAATGGTTCGCCGAGGCCAAGGTAGCGGAGATCAACGATCCCGAGGCAATGGCACTGGCCACCGCGGATGCCTCGGGCCAGCCGTCGGTGCGGATGGTGCTGCTCAAGGGCCACGGG
>DATEIK010000013.1:0-11833 GCA_035279065.1 Sphingomicrobium sp.
GCGATCGTCCCCGGCGCGTTGACGCCGGCGTCGAGCGGCATGAACGCCGCCCATCCCAGGAAGACGACAAAAAACAGCGCCGCCACGATCCCGCCGATCCTGATCTCGTTGCTCGGATCGCCGGTCTCGACATGCTCGGGCTGGTAGAGGACGAGCGCGTCGCTCATGCGGCATTCTCCGAAGTGTTGGGTGCAGTCAGCCGGGCGACGACGTCCTTCGCCGGGCCGATCATCTTGGGCCGGCCGGCTTCGAGCACCAGCAGGCGATCGGCGACGGCGAGCAGGCCGCGGCGGTGGGCAATGACGATGACCGTCGCCCCGCGCCCGCGCGCGTTGGCGACCGCGACCAGCAGCGCGGCTTCGCCGGCCTGGTCGAGGAAGGCGTTGGGCTCGTCGAGCACCAGCAGCCGCGGCTCGCCGTACAGCGCCCGCGCCAAGGCGATGCGCTGCGATTGCCCGGCCGACAGGCCCGCGCCGCCAAGTCCGAGCACGGTGTCGTAGCCCTGCGGCAGCTCGAGAATCATCTCATGGACCCCGGCTTCCTTGGCCGCGCGGACCACGGCGTCGTCGATCGCGCGCGCCTCGTCCTGGTCCTCGGTGCGCGCGAAACGGGCGATATTGTCCTTGATCGATCCTTCGAACAGCGACGGTTCCTGCGGCATGTAGCCGAGATGGGGACCGAGCTCGTCCTGGTCCCAATCGGTGAGGCTGGCTCCGTCCAGGCGGACGGTGCCGACGGTCGGCTGAACCGCGCCGATTAGGATCTTGCCGAGCGTCGTCTTGCCCGAACCGCTCGGCCCGATGACTCCGAGGATATGGCCCGGCTCGGCGATGAAGTTCATGCCGAACAGGATCGGACGGCCGTCGCGGCCGCGCAGGCCCACTTCCTCGACCTTTACCACGCCCTCGGGCGCGGGAAGCGCGGTGTAGAAGCGCTGCTCGCCGAGATTGTCGACCGTGCTGGAAAGGCGGCGGACTGCGGCGCGCGCCGAGGCAAGCGAAGACCAGGCGCCGATGATGCTTTCGATCGGCTGCAGCGCGCGGCTGAGCAGTACCGATGAAGCGATGATCGCGCCGGCCGAGATTTCGCCGGCAATCGCCAGCAACGCGCCGAGGCCAAGTGCCGAGGATTGGACGAACAGGCGGAAGAAGCGGCTGGTCGCGGTCAGCCGGCTGCCTGAGAATTGCGCACGGAGCGTATTCGCGAGCGCGATCCGGCGGTGGCCGAGCTGACGTTCGACCATCGCCGCCGTCATGCCCAGGCCCTTGATGGTCGTTCCGTGGACCGCTGCGGCCTGCTGCGAATTGTGCGCGGCGGCCATGGCCGAGGTCGCGACCTCCATGTGCTTCTGCGTTGCGCGCTGGTTGAGCCAGGCAAGGCTGACGAGCAGCACGGCGGCGACGATCGCCATGATGCCGATCCAGAAATGCAGCATGAAGGCGACGAGCAGGAAGACCGGCGTCCACGGCACGTCGAAGATCGCCGCGATCGCCGGGCTGGCCATTGCGCTGCGCACCGAGTCGAAATCGCGCATGGCCTGGGCGGCGACCGCCGAATCGGTCGCCATCATCTGCCGCAGGATGCGCGGCGCGATCAGCGCGTCGAGCCGCTGGCTGGCGCGGACCAGCAGGCGGTTGCGGATCATGTCGAGCGCCGCGAGTGTCCCAAGGGCGAGCGCCAGCGCCAGCGTCACGAACAGCAAAGTCGTCTTGCCCGCGGTCGGGACGACGCGGTCGTAGACTTGCAGCATGTAGAGCGTCGGCGCGAGATAGAGGATGTTGATCAGCAGACTGAAGATCGCCGCGGCGACGAAATGCCGACGGCAATCGCGCAGGGCCTCGACGAGGATCGCGGGCAACTCGACGCCGGCGATCTTCACCGTCCGTCTCCGGGCGCGCCAATGCGCTGCATCGGTTCGAAAAAGCGAATGTGCACGAAATCCCCGTCCCCGATCATGGCCAGGCGCCGCCCCGCTCAGCCTATCCCCCTCATTTTGCTAGAAAATGACCGCCGAGTCGAGATGGGCGTCCGCCGAGTCCGATTCTGGCACAGGCTAAACCACCAGCTGCAGCGTCGCTCCGCCCTCGGGAGAATCGAGCGCGGCGATCGATCCACCATGCGCGAGCGCGACCTGACGCGCGAAGCTCAGGCCGACTCCGCTGCCGCCTTTGTGCGTGGTGTAAAAGGGCAGGAAGATGTCCTCGCGGCGCTCGGGATCGATGCCGGGACCGTTGTCGCGCACCTCGATGTGGAAACGGCCGTTGCGGTCGCGGCGGATGCTTAGAACGACGATTGCTTCGGCAACGTCGGCGGTGACCCGCACCGCGTTGCGCAGCAGGTTGAGCACCGCCTGCGCCAGCAGCTCCGGATCGGCATCGATGCTGAGCGTCGCCGGCTCGACCTCGAGCCGCGCATCGAGCGCGCGCTCGCCCGCGCTGGCCAGCGCCAGGCGCAGGATTTCCTCGCCCCACGGCTTGGCCTCGAAGCTCCGC
The DNA here is from genome assembly GCA_035279065.1 of Sphingomicrobium sp. Classification (GTDB taxonomy): domain Bacteria; phylum Pseudomonadota; class Alphaproteobacteria; order Sphingomonadales; family Sphingomonadaceae; genus Sphingomicrobium. The sequence goes on from DATEIK010000013.1 coordinate 2,493, forward strand.
CGGTGGACCTCGGGAGTCTGCGCGAACTCGCGGTAGCTCTGGACGAAGTGCAGGATTCCCTCCGCGCGCCGCGCAACCGTTTCGGTCGCGACGCGGGCCTGCTCGAGGTCGGTCCCGTCGCGCCCCGCCGCGGCGACCAGGTCGGCGCCCGAGCGCGCGAGCGAGGTCACCGGGGTCAGCGAGTTCATGATCTCGTGGGTCAGCACGCGGACGAGGTCGACCTGTGCTGCGACTTCGAGAGCGCCGAGCTCGCTCTGCACCGGGAGGATCGACAGCACCGTCACCGGCTTGTCGAGCCGGGCGACCTGGGCGGAGGCGAAGATCGCCTTTTGTGGCACGCCGTCGAGGTTGATCCGCGTAATCTTGCGCGATCCCGCCGGCAGTTGCGCCGCGGCGACCAGCTCCGGGCCAAGCGCGTCCAGGTCTTCGACCCGGTGCAGCGGCTGGCGCGCGAACAGCTGCCGCGCGGCCTTGTTTATCATCTCGACGCGCCCGTCCTTGTCGACCGTCAGCAGCGCGCTCGGGGCATCGTCGACGATCGCCGAGAGGAAGCGCGCCTCGGCATTTTCCGCGACGTGCCGGGCCTGAAGCGCCTTCAAGGCCTGGTCGAGTGTCTCGCCGAGCACGTCGAAGCCGCCGCCGCTCGGGTCGGAGAAGCGCTGCGAATAATCCTCGAAGCGGACCGACTCGACGAAGCGCGAGACGATGAAGTTGGTGCGGCGGATGAAGCTCCACAGGCTGGCGAGCGCGATGAGCGCGATGATCAAGGCGACGATCCGCGCGGCGCGCAGCCCGGGCGTGTCGATCGCCAGGAGCAGCAGCCACAAGGCGGCGCCCAAGGTGATGGTGCGCCACGCCAGCCCGAACTCGAACCGGCGCCTAAAGCCCATGCTTTTCCATGCGCCGGTAAAGCGCGCCGCGGCTGAGGCCGAGCTCACCGGCGGCGAGCGAGATGTTGAAGTGGTGCATCCTCAGCGCCCGCTCGATCATCTGCCTCTCGAACTGATCGAGGTTGAGGCTGGCTGCCGAATCCGGGGCCGGGACCGACGTCGCCTCGGGGCGCGAGGGCAGGGGGAAGTCCTCGACCCGGTAATGCTCGCCGTCGGCCATGATCACCGCACGCTCCGCCGCATGCCGCAGGGCGCGCACGTTCCCCGGCCAGTCATGGCGCACGAGCACGTCGAGCACCGCGGGCGGGATGAGCCGCGACGGCCGGTCGTACTTGCGCGCGAACAGCGCGAGATAATGATCAAGCAGCAGCGGGATGTCCTCGCGCCGCGCTCGCAGCGGCGGCAGGTGAATCTCGATCGTGTTGAGGCGGAACAGCAAGTCCTGGCGGAAGCGCATCTCGTCGGCGAGCTGTTCGTCCGACAAGTTGGTCGCGGCGACCACGCGGACGTCGATCGCGACCGGCCGGTTGGCGCCGACCGGCACCACCTGGCGCTGCTCGAGCGCGGTCAGCAGCTTGGGCTGGAGGTGCAGAGGCAAGTTGCCGACTTCGTCGAGGAACAAAGTGCTGTGGTCCGCCGCCTTCAATCGCCCGATGCGCTCGCCCGCGGCGCCGGTGAACGCGCCCTTCACGTGGCCGAACAGCTCGGATTCGAAGAGGGTTTCGTTGGTTGCGCCGAGGTCGATCGAGACCATCGGCTGGCCGCTGCGCCGGGACAGGCGATGGATCTCGCGCGCGACGATCTCCTTGCCGGTCCCGTTCTCGCCGAGGATCAGCACGTTGGCGTCGGTCGGCGCCGCGCGCTCGATCAGCGTCCGCACGCGCTCCATCGACGGCGACTTCCCGATCAGGGGAGTCTCGCTGCCTTGCGCCAGCTCCGACGCGCGGCTGCGCTCGACCCGAGCGTCGATGCGGCTGCGGCGAAGCGCGGCGGCGCTGCGGACCGTGGCCGCGAGCCGTTCGTTGCTCCACGGCTTGGCGACGAAGTCGCTGGCGCCGCGCTTGATCGCCTCAACAGCAATGGAAACCGCGCCATGCGCGGTGATGATGACCACGGCCGCGTCAGGGTCCTCGTCCATGATCCTGCCGAGGAAGGTCAGGCCCTCGCGGCCGTCAGTCTTGGCGCGCTCGAAATTGAGATCGAGCAGGATCGCGTCCGGGCTGTCCTGTTTGAGCAGCGGCATCAGGTCCTTGGGCGACGACAGGGTCTCGATTCGCTCGAACATGTCGCGCAGCGCGAGGCGCGCGGCGAGCGCGATGTCGGGATCGTCGTCGACCACGACGGCAAGGCTGAAGCTGGGCTCCACGCTACATCTGTAGCGTAGTGTCCGGAAATGAACAGTCCCTGAAGTGAGTTTTTTGGTCGTGTCTCGAGACACGACCGATTTTTTGCGCGCCGCTCTGGGCGTTCATTTGGCATGGCCTTTGCAACGATAGGGGCATGAGCAAGGGGCCCATTTCGCTTCTCCAGAGAGCTGACGCCGTATTTCCGGCGTTGAGCCTGTCCACTTTCGGACATTTTGTGGCCGGAGCCGGACAATGAGCCTCGTCGAGCTTCGCCGTCCGAGCCGGTCCGAGGCGGTCAGCGGCGGCGCGATGGACCGCGTCGTCGTGCGCAAGCGGATCGACAAGCGCATCCTGATCGGGGGGGCGGCCGCCGGCGTGCTCCTCCTGATCCTCCTCTTCTGGCTGTTCGCGCCGAGCGCGGATTCGTTGACCATCGACCGCAACCGCTTGGCGATCTCCACCGCGCAGCCGGGCACGTTCGAGGATTTCCTGCCCGTTCGCGCGCGGGTCACGCCGCTGGTCACGGTCTATCTCGACGCGGTTGAGGGCGGCCGGGTCGAGAAGAAGCTGGTCGAGGACGGCGCGCAGGTCACGCAGGGGCAGTTGCTCGCGGTGCTGTCGAATGCCGAGCTGCAGCTCTCGACGCTCGAGAAGCAGGCCGAGGTCGAGCAGCAATTGAACAACATGCGGAGCCAGGAGCTGGCGCTGACCCAGACGCGCAACGCGAACCTCCGCGATCTCAACCAAGCCGAGACCGACCTCGCCAAGGCGCGGCGGCAGTACGACCTTTACAAGCCCCTCGCCGACCGCGGCTTCATCTCGAAGAAGGCGCTGAACGACACCAGGGACGATCTCGACTACCAGGCCAAGCGCCTGGTGATCCTCAAGCAGAGCATCGCCCAGACCGAAGCACTGCAAACGAGCCAGCTCCAGCAGCTGCGCGCCGCCTCGAGCTCGCTCAACAGCAGCATGGGCGTTGCCCAGAACAGCCTTGGCCAGCTCAACATCCATGCGCCGGTGACGGGCGAGCTGAGCGGCTTCGACATCCAGCTCGGCCAGTCGCTCCAGCAGGGTGAGCGGATCGGCCAGATCGACAGCGCCGGCGCCAACAAGCTGCAGGCGGACGTCGACGAATTCTATTTGGGCCGGGTCGCGGTCGGGCAGACGGCTTCGGCGGACATTGACGGCAAGACCTATCGTCTCAAGGTCGCCAAGGTTTATCCGCAGGTCCGCAACGGGCAGTTCCAGATCGACCTGGTGTTCGTCGGGCCAGCGCCGGCGTCGGTCCAGCGCGGCCAGACGATCCAGGCCAAGCTGACGATCGGCGATTCATCCAAGGCGCTGCTGATCCCCAACGGCGCCTTCTTCAACGACACCGGCGGCAACTGGGTGTTCGTCGTCGACGCGAGCGGCAACAGCGCGACCAGGCGGCAGGTCCAGCTCGGCCGGCGCAATGCCGATTTCATCGAGGTGCTGGGCGGGCTCCAATCCGGAGAGCGCGTGATCACCTCCTCCTACAGCGGGCTGGCCGACAAGAGCAGCCTGACCTTCAGCTCCGGCGATTGAGAAAGGAACTTCATCCGTGTTGACCATGACCGGCCTGACCAAGTCCTACCGCACCGACACGGTCGAGACGACCGCCCTCGACAGCGTCGACCTCGATATCGCGGACGGCGAGTTCGTCGCGATCATGGGCCCGTCCGGCTGCGGCAAGTCGACCCTGCTCAACGTCATGGGCATGCTCGATGGCCCGACCAGCGGCTCCTATGTGTTCAACGGCCAGGAAGTGGCGGGCCTCAGCGAGGCGCAGCTGGCGGACACGCGCAAGGCGAACATCGGCTTCATCTTCCAGAGCTTCAACCTGGTCGACGAGCTGACCGTCCGCGAGAATGTCGAGCTGGCGCTGCTCTACCACAACTTCCCATCCTCCGAGCGCAAGGCGCGGGTCGATCGCGTGCTCGACAAGGTCGGCATCGCGCACCGCGCCAAGCATCGTCCGACCCAATTGTCCGGCGGCCAGCAGCAGCGCGTCGCCGTCGCCCGCGCGCTCGTCGGCGAACCCAAGCTGATCCTCGCCGACGAGCCGACCGGCAACCTCGACACCGCGCACGGCGAGGAGGTGATGCGGATGCTGCGCCAGCTCAACCAGGAGGGCTCGACGATCGTCATGGTGACCCACTCGCCGTCGCATGCCGACTTCGCCAGCCGCGTCGTCAACATGCTCGACGGCCGCATCCTTCAGGAACGGCGCCGCGCCGCCTGACTCAACCACGCACCCATTCTGTTCGCGAAGGATAAGGATCATGTGGCGGAATTACTGGACGGTCGCGGTTCGCGCTCTTGCAAAGAGCAAGACCTATTCGGTGATCAACATCGCCGGCCTCGCCATCGGCATGGCCGCGTGCATCCTGATCCTGCTCTACGTCCGTTACGAGAACAGCTACGACAAGTGGCTGCCGGACGCCGAGAACACCTACCAGTTCCAGGCCTGGTACCCCAACCCCAAGAGCGGCATACCGCTGTTCGGCCAGATGTCGGCCTATGTCACCAAGGACCGCGTGAAGAAGGACTTCCCGCAAGTCGAGCGGGTCGGTTACCTCCTCTACGGACAACCGGTGATCCTGAAGGACGGCCAGTCGTCCTTCGGTGAAAATTACGGCACCACCGACGACGATTTCCTCAAGGTGGTGAAGCTGCCGATGGTCGCGGGAACGACGCTGACCTCCCCGGGGACGGCGGTCCTCTCCCAGACCGAAGCGATGAAGCAGTTCGGCACCGAGCAGGTGCTCGGCCGCACGCTGAGCACGGTCGCCAAGGGCAAGCAGCGCGATTATCGGATTGTCGGCGTGTTCCGGGATCTCCCGAAGAATTCGCACATGAAGCTGAACGCGATCCTGCGGGCGGACTTCAACGCCTATTTCGCCGAGACTCCCGACTTCATGACGCAGTGGGGCTGGCAATCGGGATGGGTTTATTTGAACCTGAAGCCCGGCACCGATCCCAAGCCGCTCGAGGCGCAGCTGCCGGCATGGGAGAAGCGCAACATCCCGGATGAGACCAACAACGGGGTTCGGACCAACCAGGGCGACGACCAGGATTGGCACTTCGTCAACGTCCGCGACATCCATCTCGGCAAGGCCCAGAACGGGTCGATGACGCCGGGCAACGACAAGCGCACGGTGGCGACCTTCTCGGTCATCGCGATGCTGATCCTCGGCATGGCCATCGTGAACTTCACCAACCTCGCGACCGCGCGCGCCGGGCAGCGGGCCCGCGAGGTCGCGCTGCGCAAGGTCCTGGGCGCGAACCGCAGGCAGCTGATCATCCAGTTCGTCGCCGAGGCGCTGCTGATCAGCGCGGTGTCGATGCTGGTCGCGCTCGCGCTGGTCGAGCTGTTGGTGCGCCCGTTCGCCGCCTTCCTCGATGCCGGCATCACGCTCAGCTATTTCGGCGCGGACGGCATCCTGTTGCCGGCGATCGGCGTCACCTTGCTGGTCGGCGTGCTCAGCGGCCTTTACCCGGCATTCTTCATCTCGCGCTTCAAGCCCGCGGAAGTGTTGAAGGCCAACCGTTCGGCGGCGGAAACGCCAGGCTCCGGTCGCCTGCGCACGGCGCTCGTCATCGCCCAGTTCGCAGTCTCGATCGGCCTCATCGTCTGCACGGCGGTCGTGTACGCGCAGACGGTTTACGCGCGAACGGTCGACCCCGGCTACAAGCGCGACCACATCCTTCAGGTCGAGAACATCGGCCGCGCGCAGATCTTCGAACGCGCACCGATGATCGAAGAGCAGATGAAGCGCGTGCCGGGCGTCGTCGCGGTGGGGCTCACCGGGCTCGGCGTGGATACCGGGGACAATATCAACAACAGCGTCGTCCTGCCCGGCGCGACGCAGACCATCGACATCGGCAATTACAAGGTCGATCTCGGCTTTTTCGATGCCATGGGGCTGACCTTGAAAGCCGGCCGCTGGTTCGACGAACGGCCGATGGACGACCAGACCGTGCCTTATCCGTCCAACGAAGCGGTCGAGAAGGCGGTTGCGACGCGCGGCATCAACGTCGTGATCAACGAGCTCGCGGCCAAGAAGCTCGGCTTTGCGTCGCCCCAAGACGCTGTTGGCAAGCTGTTCCGGGGCGAGGTGATCGCCGACGGTGTCAACACCGATATTCACGTCATCGGCGTGGTCGCCGACGGCCAGTTCCGCTCGGTCCGCGACCCCGTTCAGCCGCTGATGTACAGCAAGGTCATCAACGGGCCCGGCTGGATGATCATCCGCTACAATGGCGATCCGGCGACGGTTCGCGCCGCGGTCGAGCAGAAGTGGAAGCAGCTCGCGCCCGACGTTCCGTTCGACGCCAAGTTCAGCGAGGAGATCGTCGGCGACCTCTACAAGGCGGAGGACGCGCGGGCGAAGATTTTCGCCGCCTTCTCGCTGCTTGCGGTGGTGATCGGCTGTCTCGGCCTGTTCGGGCTCGCGTCCTTCACCGCCGAACGGCGTACCAAGGAAATCGGGATTCGCAAGGTCCTGGGCGCGCGGACGCGGGACATCGTCCGACTGCTGGTCTGGCAGTTCAGCCGGCCCGTGCTGATCGCCAACCTCATCGCCTGGCCGATCGCCTGGTGGGTGATGCGCGATTGGCTGAATACGTTCGACGCCCGGATCGCGCTCGGGCCGGCGCCGTTCCTGATCGCCGGTGCGATCGCGCTCGGCATCGCCATCGCGACCGTGGTCGGTCATGCGGTGCGCGTCGCCCGGGCGAACCCGATCCACGCGCTGCGCTATGAGTGAGGAAGTGGAGGCCCGAGCCGGAATCGAACCGGCGTGCAAGGATTTGCAGTCCTCTGCGTAACCACTCCGCCATCGGGCCGAGAGCTGTGCCTTTCCAGAAGCCGGCCCGTGCGGTCAAGCCTTGGGCGACGCTTCGCGGCAACAGGCCGCGGCCTTTCGATCAATGGCGGTTGGCGCGGGCGTGCGCGCCAGATATGACCTGTGCATTCGGCGACGCAGCGGCGCCGCCCAAGACAAGCTTGAACTCTAGGTGTATTATAGTAATATAACAGCTATGGCCGTCGAACCTCCAATTCCCGATTTTGCCGCGGCGCGGCTGGCGATGATCGAAAGCCAGTTGCGGCCCCAGGGCGTGACCGACCGCGCCGTGCTGCTCGCGATGGGCGAAGTGGCGCGCGAGCGTTTCGTTCCTCCAGAAGCGCGCTCGCTGGCCTACGCCGACCGGGCGGTCCCGCTGGGCGGCGGACGCTTCCTCGTCGCTCCCGCTGCGCTCGGGCAATTGCTCAACGGGATGGAAGTCCTCCCCGGCGCGCGCGCTCTCGTCGTCGGCTCGGGCACCGGCTATTCGGCCGCCGTGCTTGCCGCGATGGGGGCCGAGGTCACTGCGCTCGAATGCTCGGCGGGCCTCGCCGAGCAGGCGCGCGGCAATGGCGTCGCGACGATCGAAGGCCCGCTGGAAACGGGACATCGCAAGGGCGCGCCTTACGACCAGATCCTGATTGACGGCGCGGTCGAGGTCATTCCCGACGCGCTGATCGAGCAGCTGGCCGATGGCGGGCGGCTCGGCGCCGCGCTCATCGACCGCGGCATTTCGCGCCTCGTCGTCGGGCGCAAGGCCGGAGGCGGCTTCGGCTACTTCTCGATCGCCGACGCGGGCGCGCCGCGCCTCCCCGGCTTCACGCGCCCGATGGCGTTCACATTCTAAAAGGGCCGAATCACGTGCTTCGCAAGATTTTGACCGGGTCGCTGATGGCCTCCCTGCTGACCGGGACGGCCCTCGCCGACACGCTGCGCGAGGCGCTCGTCTCGGCCTATCAGAGCAATCCGACGCTGACCGCGCAGCGGGAGGCATTGAAAGCCACCGACGCCAATGTGGCGATCGCCAAGGCCGCTGGCCGGCCGCAGGTCAGCGGCACCGTAGGCCTCAACCGCGATCTGTCGCGGAGCGGCATCCTCGCGCAGACCAGCGGGCACGGCCCGACCGTCTCCGGCGGCGTCGACTTGAGCTATCCTTTGTTCAACGGCGGCAGCGTCAAGAACTCGGTCCGGGCCGCCGAGACGCGCGTCGAAGCGGGGCGGGCGACGCTTCGTGCGGTGGAAGGCGACGTCTTCACCCAGGCGGTGGCGGCCTACATGGACGTGATCCGCGACCGCGCGATCGTCGAATTGAACGAGAATAACGTGAAGGTGCTCGGGACCAACCTCGAAGCGACCCGCGACCGGTTCGAGATCGGCGATCTGACCCGCACCGACGTCGCGCAGTCCGAAGCCCGGCTCCAGCTCGGGCGTTCCCAGCTTGCCGCCGCGATCGGGCAACGCACGGGGAGCGAGGCGACTTACCGGCAGGTGATCGGGCATCAGCCGGGCCAGCTTGCGCCGCCGCCGCCGCTGCCGCCGCTTCCGGCGACCGCCGAAGAAGCGGTGCGTATCGGGCTCGCCAACAATCCCGACCTCGTCTCGATCACGCGCCAGGCGGCCGCTGCCGGCTATGACGTGCGCGTGGCGCGGGCCGGGCGTCTGCCGACGCTGTCCGGCGTGGTCAGCGGCACCTACGTGAACAACCTTGGCGGGGGCGCCACGGACATCTTCGGGCAAGAGGGCGCCGCGACCGGCACGCAGACGACGGCCGGCCTTAATGCCCGCGTTCCGATCTTCCAGGGCGGCTTGCCCGCCGCGCGCACGCGGCAGGCCCAGGCGCTGCAGGGTCAGTTGTTCGAGCAGGTCGTCGGGACCGAGCGCGCAGTCGTTTCGACCGCACGCTCCGCCTTCGCCTCTTACGACGCCGCGCAGAAGGCCATCCAGTCGAACACCGTCGCCGTCCAGGCCAACGAGCTCGCGCTCGAAGGCGCGCGCGCGGAGCAGAGCGTCGGCACCCGCACCGTCCTCGACGTCCTGAACGCAGAGCAGGAGCTCCTGAACTCGCAGGTCGCTCTGGTGACGGCCAAGCGCGACGCCTATGTCGCCGGCTTCCAGCTGCTGAACGCGATGGGCCAGGCCGAGGCGCAGGATCTCGGGCTCGACGGCGGCCCGCTCTACGACCCGCTCGGCAATTACCGCCACGTCGCCAACAATTGGAGCGACTGGGCCAGTGACCG
>DATEIK010000014.1:0-2362 GCA_035279065.1 Sphingomicrobium sp.
GATGTTCACCTGCTATGCGCGACGCTGGTAGCTTACCGTAAGTTACGTGCCGCTCCGGCGAAATCTTGGTAGCGCACTGATCCGACAGGGTCGGCCATTGTTCGGCAATCCTCCAAGGTGGGCACGTTCGGTCCGGTCGCGGACCGTCGAACGATCGTCCGCCAGATCGCAATGACATTGGCTTGGCGCGGGCTGAGGAGATGTGCGATGATCGGAAGTGGCGGGTTGAGGTTAGCTTTTGCATCTGCATCCATCGCTCTGCTGCTGACGGCATTGCCGCCGGCTGCAAGCTTTGTGCAGGAACAGACCGCGGCGGCGGATGCTGCGGACGATGCGAGCGCGCCCAAGCCCTTGAGCGATGATGAGCTCGAAGTCCTGGTGGCGCGGATCGCGCTCTATCCGGACGAGCTGGTCGCGCTGATCTCCGGGGCTTCGCTCTACCCTCTGCAGATCGTCGAGGCGGCGCGCTTCCTCGAGCAATACCAGAAGGACAAGAGCCTGAAGCCCAAGGACGGGTGGGACGGCAGCGTGGTGTCGCTGCTCAACTATCCGGAGATCGTCAAGATGATGAGCGACGATCTCGACTGGACGCAGGCCTTCGGCAACGCGATCGCCTACCAGCAGAAGGACGTGCTCGTCGCCATTCAGCAGCTGCGCGACGAGGCCGTCGCCAAGGGCATCATCAAGAGCGACGACAAGGTCCAGGTCAGCGAGGAGAACGAGAACGTCGTCATCAGGCCGGCCGATCCGGAAAAGGTCTACGTTCCCCAGTACGAGCCCGAGATGCTCTATGTCGAGGACTATGCGCCGGCGCCGATCTCCTACTATCCCGAACCCTATCCCTATTATTGGTATCCGACCGCCACCTTCTTTGCAGGGGCGATAACCGGGGCGTTCTGGGGCGCGGTCGTCGACTGGGACGACTGGGGCGTCTGGGGAGGGGATTGGGACGGCGGCGACATCGACATCGACTGCAACCACTGCTTCAACAACCGCGACTTCAACGGCAAGATCGACTTCAACGACGTCGACTGGAACAACATCGACCGCGACAAGATCAATATCGACCGCGACAAGCTGAACAACTTCGACCGCAACGAGTTCAAGAACCGGGTCAAGCAGAACGGCGACAATGCCCTGCGCGACCGGGCCAAGGACATCAAGAGAGCGGAGACCCGCGATCGGCCCGGCAACAGGCCCGGCGGCACGAAAGACGTGCGCAAGAGCGTGCAGGACGGCCTCAAGGCGCAGGGTGGCGCGAAAGCCAGGCCCGCAGGCGACAAGCGCCCGGCCGCGAGCAAGCCCGCCAACCGCAAGGCGGCCGCCAAGGGCGACAAACAGCGGCCTCAGGCTTCGCGCAAGGCCGGCAAGCCCAAGCCCGGGCAGAGGGCTGACAATCGTCCCAAGAAGTCGTCGGGCCTTGGCAATCCGCAGCGCGGCAAGTCGGCCAAGATAAGCTCCAACCGCGGCCACAAATCGATGGGTGGCGGTCAACGCGGCGGTCCCCGGAAAGTCCACGGCGGGCGCGGGGGTGGCGGGCGTGGCGGCGGCGGACGCCGGCGCTGATAGGGAGGATCGGACCATGAAGAAGATGTTCCAAGGCAAGCTCATCCGTTCGACCTGCGCGGCGGCGCTCTCTCTCGGTCTGGCGGCGGCACTTCCGGCACTCGCCCTTGCGCAGGATGCTGCGATAGCCGAGCTGCCGGCGCCCGAGATCGAGTCGCTCGCCGCGGCAAGCGAGCCGCCGGCCTTCCAGTCGCCGGAAGCGGCGCTGGACGCCTTCAAGAAGGCGCTGGCCGCGGAGGGCAGCGATGCGGTGGCGACCGTGCTCGGCCTCGATGCGGCAAAGCTCAAGGCCGACGAGAACACCGACGACGCGCTCGCCGCAATCAGGGAGGGCGCCGCCAGGCAGCTTTCGCTGAGCGGCGAGGGCGACCGCCGCACGGTGGTGATCGGCGAGAAGCTGTGGCCGCTGCCCTTCCCGATCGTCAAGAGCGATGACGGCTGGGCCTTCGACACCTTCGCCGGGCTCGAGGAGATCGTGAACCGCCGCGTCGGCGAGAACGAGCTGGCGACGATCGCCACCATGCAGGACTATGTCGACGCGCAGGAGGACTATGCGTCGGAGGATCGCGACGGCGACGGCGTCGAGGAGTTCGCGCAGAAGCTGGTCAGCTCGGAAGGCATGACCGACGGGCTCTACTGGCCGACCGACGAGGTGAACGGCGAAAGCCCGGCCGGCGACCTCGACCAGTCGGAGCTCGACGATGCTGCGAAAGGCGAGGGCTATTTCGGCTACAAGTACAAGATCCTGACCGGCCAGGGCGACGAGATCGCCGGCGGCGCCTACGACTATATCATC
>DATEIK010000015.1:0-5452 GCA_035279065.1 Sphingomicrobium sp.
GCTCGGCGGAAGCGCCGAGGTGCGGCCGCCGATGCCGCCGGGCGTCGAGCTCCGGCTCGGCGCCGACGCGCGGCGCACCACCGGCGAGACGCGCGAGCTCGCCAATTATGTCGCGGGGAGCCCAACCCGGCGCAGGAAAGCGGGCGGCGAGACCTGGACCAGCGGAGCGTTTGCCGAAGGGTCGGCGGAGTTGCGCGGGGTGACTCTCAGTGGCGGTGCGCGGCTCGACCATTGGCAGGTCAGCGACGGGCATCTCTTCGAGCAGACGATCGCGACGGGCGCGGTCACGCGCGACGAGCATTTCGGGGAGCGCGACGGGTGGCTGCCGACCGCGCGGGGCGGCGTCCTCGCGCCGCTCGGCGGGGGATTGAGCCTGCGCTGGGCCGCTTATCTTGGCTGGCGCATGCCGACGCTCAACGAGCTGTTCCGCCCATTCCGCGCGGGGGCTGACGCGACGGCGGCGAATGCCGAGCTCGATCCGGAGCGGCTGGCGGGCATGGAAGCGGGGATCGAATATCGGCGCGGCGGCTTCAGCGCGTCGATGATTGGCTTCGTCAACCGGCTCAGGGATGCGATCGCCAACGTCACGCTCGCGCAGGGGCCTGGGACCTTCCCCCAGGTCGGGTTCGTCGCGGCCGGCGGCGCCTTCCGCCAGCGCCAGAATGTCGATGCGGCCAGGGTCCGCGGGATCGAGGCGTCGGCGCAGTGGACCGACGGACCCTGGTCGATCACGGCCGGGGCGAGCCTCACCCATGCGCGGATGCAGGCGTCGGGTCCGGCCGCGCTCCTCGACGGCCTGCGCCCGGCGCAAACGCCCAATTTCGCGGCGACGCTGGCGGCAAGCTGGCAGCGGGGCGGCAAGGGCGCCGAGGTCGCGCTGCGCCGCGTCGGCGCGCAATATGAGGACGACCTCAATACGCGCACGCTCAAGGGCGCGACCACGCTCGACGCGTTGGCCGCGTGGCCGCTGACGGCGCGGATACAGATCATCGCGCGCGGGGAGAATATCGCCAATGCGCTGGTCATGGCCGGGATCGGCGGCGACGGGTCGGTCGAGCGGGCGACGCCCCGGACCCTGTGGATCGGATTGAGGCTCAGATGACGAACGAGCGCACGCGCGCACTGACCAAGGTCCCGGCGGTCACGCTTGGGTTCTGGATCATCAAGGTCCTAGCGACGACGCTCGGCGAAACCGGGGGCGACACGGTGAGCATGAGCTGGCTCGGCGAGACCACGCCGGACGCGGGGGCGTCGGGCTTGAACGGCTATCTCGTCGGAACCGCGATTTTCGGCGTGGCGCTGGTTGTCCTGGTCTGGGCGCAGATTCGCGCGCGGCGGTTCAACCCGTGGCTTTACTGGGCGACGATCGTCGCTTCGACGACCTGCGGCACGACGCTCGCCGACTTCTGCACCCGCTCGCTCGGCATCGGCTATCCGGGCGGCTCGCTGCTGCTGTTCGCTTGCGTCATGGCATCGCTGTTCGCGTGGAAGCGAACGCTGGGGAGCGTCGACATCAACACCGTGACGACGCCGAGCGCCGAGACCTTCTACTGGGTCACCATCACCTTTTCGCAAACCTTGGGCACAGCGCTTGGCGACTGGGTCGCCGACGCGGGGCTCGGATACGGGGGCGGCGCGTTGCTGTTCGGCGCCGCGCTGGCGATCCTCGCCGCGCTCTATTTCGCGACGCGGATTGGCCACGTCCTGCTGTTCTGGGCGGCGTTCATCCTCACCCGGCCGCTCGGCGCGACGGTCGGCGATTTCCTCGACAAGCCGGTGGCGAAAGGCGGGCTGGAGCTCAGCCGCCCGCTGGCGACGGCGGTGCTGGCAATCGCGATCGTGGTGCTGATCCTGGTGCTTCCGCAACGGCCGGGCGAGCATCCGAAAGCCGAGCGCGCCTAGCTATTTCGCTCGAGTGTAGAGGAAGGTGGTAATTTTGGCCGCGATCAACAGCCGTTGGCCTAACCTGAATCAGCTTAGTGAACCGGGCCACGAAACAAGTGTTACCCGAGCCGCAATCCACGACGGGAGAGATCACATGCCGACGACCAAGAGCGGTGCCGCGAAGCGTGGGTTTGCGGCGATGGATCCGGCCAAGCAGCGCGAGATCGCAAGCAAGGGCGGCAAGGCCAGCCACGGCGGCGGACGGCGGAGCAGCGCCGCGCGCTGAACCGCCCACGTTCCAGCCCCGCAACGCTTGGGATGCGACCGCGTTAGACTGACCGAATGTATCGGTCGGACCTCAACACCCGCGACAAAGGCGGCGCGATCGTGCTGGTCGCAGCGATTCACGCTGCGCTGCTGTTCGTGCTCCTGCACATGTCGGGCAAGATCGATCTCGCCGACCCGCAAAGTGCGCTGAAGATGTTCGACGTCAATGCGCCTGAGCCGCCGCCTCCACCTCCGCCTCCCCAGCAACAACAGCGCGAGCAGCAGAAGCCCAAGGAGAAGGAAGGCGGGTCGCCGGCCAACGTCCGGAGCCAGGCGACTCCGGTCGTCGCGCCCAAGCCCGAGGTCGAGCCGCAGCGGCCGAACCCGATCGCCGTCACCGAAACCCCCAGCCAGGGCGCCGCCCCGACCCAGGGCGCGGCGGCTGTCCGCGGGCCGGGAACCGGGGCCGGCGGGACGGGGACCGGCACCGGGAACGGATCGGGCAGCGGCAGCGGGGGCGGGGATGGCGGAGTCGCCGACCCGCCGCACCTCATCAGCCCAGTGCTGACTGGCCGCGACATCCCGCGCGACCTCCTGCAGCAATGGCCGGGCGGCACGCCGGTCTTCCTGCGCCTGCGGGTCAATCCGCAAGGCTATGTGAGTGAGTGCAACGTGCTGCGCGGCACCGGCGTCGCAGCGATCGACAACACGATGTGCAACATCGCCCACGACCGGCTGCGCTTCCGCCCGGCGGTCAATCGCAGCGGGCAACCGGTTGCAGGATGGTTCGGATACGCGCAACGACCGCCGCGATAGTTCAAAAGGGAATCACATGATCGAAGCGGAATGGTGGGAATATGATTCCCTCGACGAGCTTGCCGATGCCGTCGCGGGGGATGTCGGGTTCATCGTCGACAGCGCGGTCGAGGCGCGCGGCGCATCGCTGATTGCGCTTCCGGGCGGAACGACCGGCCCGGCGATCTTCCCGAAGCTCGCGGCGCAGCAATTGCCGTGGAAGCGCGTGACCATCATCCCGACCGACGAGCGGCTGGTGCCGATGGACGACGAGCGCAGCAACGTCCGCGAGCTTGCGCGGGCCTTCCTGCCGGTCGGCGCGCGCGTGATCCCGATCGCCGCCGACATTCCGGACTACAAGCTGGCCGGCAATTCGGCTGATGCGCGGCTCCAGGACCTGCCATGGCCGCCGGACCTGGTGTGGCTCGGCGTCGGCGAGGACGGCCATGTCGCGTCGATCTTTTCAGGGCCGGACTTGCAGGATGCGCTCGACGCTCCGCGCGCGCGGCGCGCGGTCGGGGTGATGCCCGAGCCGCTGCCCGACGACGCTCCGGTGGCGCGCGTGACGCTGACCCGTGCCGCGATCCTGTCGGCGCGAACCGTGCTGATTGCGATCACCGGGGACGCGAAGCGCGAAATGCTCGAGCAGGCGATCGCCGACGGGCAGAGCTCGAAGCTGCCGATCGGCCGCGTCCTGGCCGAAGCCGAGCAGCCGATCGACATTCACTGGTGCGCTTGAGGTTTATTGCACCGCGACGTCGTCGAACAGGAAGTGCCCGGTCGAGCAGGTGATGGCCACGCTCGGCGGCCCGCGGAACGATTGCCGTACCGAGACGGTCTGCCCGGCCGCGGTGACGGTGACGTCCTTGCCGCTCTGAGCCAGGCTGAACGCCATCGTCTGGTTGAGCGGCACCTCGCCGAGCACCGTGCGCTCTTCTTCCTTCGCGTCGCCATTGCGCACGAATACGACGAACCGGCTGCTGCCGGGCTCGGTCGGCGCCATCTGCAGAGCGACGAAATCCTTGCGGCTGGCGAGCCTCACGGTCGCGGCCGGTTGCAGGTTATTGTCCTGACGGGCCTCGACCGCGCGCAGATTCCCCGAGATCGTTCTCGCCATGGCAAGATGGTCCTGGTCCATGGCCGAGACCTCGCCTGGCACCGCGTCGCAGTTGAAGCTCAGCCGTTGCGGCGCGGCCGCCTCGCTGGCGCTGAAACCCGCCGCCGCGGCAGTCAATACGCCTACCCATCGAACGACCATCTTCCCCTCCTTCAGACCTCCTCGAGCGGCTTGCCGCGAGTCTCTTCGAGGAAGGCGAGCGAGACCAGCGCGGAAATGCCCGTGAAGATCACCGCATACCACAATCCTTCGTAGATGTTGCCGGTGATCGCGACGAGCGCGAAGCTGGTCACCGGCAGGAACCCGCCGACCCAGCCGGTGCCGACGTGATAAGGGAATGACATTGCGGTGTAGCGCACGCGGGTCGGGAACATCTCGACCAGCGCCGAGGCCTGGGGGCCGTAGAGCGCGGTCGCCGCGACGACGAACAGCAGCAGGATGACGATCATCAAGGTCATGCCGGCCTGCGTCGGCTGGGCGGTCTTGGGATAGCCGGCCGCGGTCAGCGCCGCGCCGATGTCGGTCCCGACCTTGGCTTTCAGCGCCTTGAGGTCGGCGCCGGACAGGGCCTCGCCGCCGGGAATCATGACCATGTGATGGCCGACGAACACGCGCGTGCGGCCGTCGGGCGAATAATCCGTGCGGTAGGAAATCCCCTTGGTCACCAGCGCCGACTTGGCGATGTCGCAGGCGCTGACGAACTTGGCGGTGCCGACGGGGTCGAACTGGACCGAGCATTGGCTGACGTCGGTCGAGACCGCAACGGGCGTCGCGCGCTGGGCGGCGACCAGCGCCGGGTTGGCGCCCTGCGCGATCCAGTGCGACCCGGGGAAGTAGAGCACCAGCGCGAGCAGCATGCCGCCGACCATCACCGGCTTCCTGCCCACCTTGTCGCTGAGCCAGCCGAAATAGACGTACAGCGGCGCGCTGACGACGGTCATGACGATCAGCAGCAGGTCCTTGGTCGCGGCGGGCAGCCCGAGCGACTTTTCGAGGAACACCTGGATGTAGAAAAAGGTGAAGTACCACACCGCCCCTTGCGCGCACATGATGCCGAAGAAGGCGATGAACACCTTCTTCAGGTTGCGCTTGTCGGCGAAGGCTTCGCGCAGCGGCGCCTTGGTCACCTGGCCCTCCTCGCGCAGCTTCGCGAAATGCGGGCTCTCGGCGAGCTTCGCGCGCATCCACACGGAAATGACCAGCAGCACCGCGGAGACCAGGAACGGCACTCGCCACGCCCAGGCTGTGAACGCGTCCTCGCCCACCGCCTCGCGTGTCGCGACGATCACCAGCAAGGCGGCGAGCAGGCCGAATGACGCCGACGACTGGATCCATCCCGTCGCCGCCCCGCGCTTATTATTGGGCGCATGCTCGGCGACATAGATCGCC
>DATEIK010000016.1:0-13080 GCA_035279065.1 Sphingomicrobium sp.
GCAGCGGTGAGACTACATCGCACGCCAAGCTGGCCGCTCCGTGAAGGGGCGGCCCTATTTGTTTCAAATTTCGCTCTTTTCCGGGAGGAACCCAGTGGCCCAGCCCCTGATGCCCCACGCGACCGCCGCCTGGCTGGTCGAAAATTCGTCGCTCACCTTCGAGCAGATCGCCGAATTCTGCGGCCTTCACATCCTCGAGGTGCAGGCGATCGCCGACGATACCGCGGCAACCAAGCTGACCGGGCGCGACCCGATCCGCGCCGGCGAGCTGACCCACGAGGAAATCGAGAAGGGCCAGGCGAATCCCGACTACAGCCTGCAGATGCACAAGGCGCCCGACCCGATCCGCCGTACCCGCGGGCCGCGCTACACGCCGGTTTCCAAGCGCCAGGACAAGCCGGACGGAATCAACTGGATCATCCGCAACCACCCCGAGGTCAGCGACGGCCAGATCAGCAAGCTTATCGGCACCACGCGCACGACGATCGCCGCGATCCGCGACCGCTCGCACTGGAACATGGCGAACATCACGCCGAAGGACCCGGTCACGCTCGGCCTGACGACGCAGCGCGAGCTCGACGCCGCGGTCGCCAAGGCGGCGAAAGCTGCCGGCGTCACTGCGCCGACCGACACGCGGCTCGACAGCGACCGCGCCGCCTTGATCGATCAGCTACGCGCCGAGCGCGAGCAGCATGCGCGCGAGGCCGAGGCCGCACTCGAGGCCGCCGAGGCCGCCGAGGCCGGAGGCGAAGCGCCGAGCGACGAGATCGTCCCCGGCATTCGCGACCCGTTCAAGAACACGCCGGCTGCTTGATTCGCGGCCCCGTGAGGGTCAGAACCGTCAGCCATGGCCACCAGCGCTGAAGACGTCAGCCAGTTGAGCTTCGAAGCCGCGCTTGCGCGGCTCGAGGAGATCGTGCGGACGCTTGAGAAGGGCGACGCGCCGCTCGACCGCTCGATCGAGCTCTACCAGGAAGGCGACCGGCTGAAGCGCCATTGCGAGGCACGCCTCAAGGACGCGCAGGCACGGATCGAGCAGATCGCGTTCGGCAGCGACGGCAAGCCCGCCGGCCTCAAGCCGTTCGATGCCGGTTGATACGATCGACCGGCTCGCCAGCGAGCTCGAGGCGGAAACCGAGCGCGTCTCCGCCGACGTCGACGACTTCTTCGCGCGGCTCCTCCCACAGCCCCGCGATACCCGCGATCGGCTCTACAAGGCGATGCGACACGCCGCGATCGGCGGCGGCAAGCGGCTTCGCCCGCTCCTGACGATCGCCGCGTCGCGGTTGTTCGCGATCGATCCGCAGCGCGCGCTCCGCGTCGGTTGCGCCATCGAGGCGATCCATACCTATTCGCTGATCCACGACGACCTGCCGTGCATGGACGACGCCGATTTGCGCCGCGGCAAGCCCGCGGTGCACCGGGCGTTCGGCGAGGCCGAGGCGGTGCTCGCCGGCGACAGCCTCCACGCTCTGGCGTTCGAGATCCTCGCGCATCCCGCGACGCACGACGACCCGTGGGTTCGCGCCGACCTGCTGCTCGAGCTTGCGAAGGCCGTCGGCCCGAACGGCATGGCGGGCGGGCAGATGATGGACCTGGTCGCCGAGGGGGAGCAGCTCGACCTGCCCGCGATCACTCGCCTCCAGCAGCTCAAGACCGGAGCGTTGATCGAATATGCGGTCGAGGCGGCGTGCATCATGGCCAAGCTGCAGAACGATTCGCGGACCCCGTACCGGGGCTACGCGCGCAACATCGGCCTCGCGTTCCAGATCGCCGACGATCTCATCGACCACAGCGGCGACGAGAGCGCGGCGGGCAAGCCCACCGGCAAGGACGCAGGCGCGGGCAAGGCGACGTTCGTGTCATTGCTGGGCGAGGACCGCGCACGCCAGCAGGCGGGCTTCCTCGTCACCCAGGCGATCGAGCATCTGTCCGGTCACGGGCCGGAAGCGGACCTGCTGCGCGCGATCGCGCGCTTTGCCATCGAGCGGGATCATTAGGGGGCGAACATGAAAATCGCGGTCTATCCGGGGACGTTCGATCCCATCACGTTGGGCCATCTCGACATCATCCGCCGCGGCGCGCACCTGGTCGACAAGCTGGTCATCGGCGTCACGACCAACCCGTCGAAGGAGCCGATGTTCACGGTTGCCGAGCGGCTGGCGATGGTTCGGCGCGAGGTCGAGGGCATGCCCGGCAACATCGACGTCGTCGAGTTCGATTCGCTGCTGATGGAGTTCGCCGAGCAGCAGGGGGCCACCGCGATCCTGCGCGGCCTCAGGGCCGTCGCGGACTTCGAATATGAGTTCCAGATGGCGGGCATGAACCAGCAACTCAATGACGACATCGAAACCGTCTTCCTGATGGCCGACGTTTCGTTGCAGCCGATCGCCTCCAAGCTGGTGAAGGAGATCGCGCGCTACGGCGGTTCGATCGACAAGTTTGTGACGCCGGCGGTGGCCGAGGACGTCAGAAAACACTTGAACGGCGGCCATTAAGGCTGGCGTCAGCCGCGCCGCCGCACTAGTCGAGGCGACGTTCCCGGGGAGGTTTATGTCCGTCAAGTTCCTGCTTGCGCTGCCGCTTGCGGCATTCGCGCTGATTGCCGCCGCGCCGAAGCCCTATGTCGCGCCGCCGCTGCCGAGCATGGCCGCGCCGCCGCAAGTCGCCGCCGACCCCGCCAACAAAGTTACGCTGGTGCTGTCGAACGGGGGCACGGTGGTCATCCAGATGCGCCCCGACCTCGCGCCCAATCATGTCGCGCGCATCCAGGAGCTGGTCCGCCGCGGCTTTTATAACGGGCTGACCTTCCACCGCGTGATCCCGGGCTTCATGGCCCAGGGCGGCGATCCCAAGGGCACGGGCGAGGGCGGCTCCGACCTGCCCGACCTCAAGCAAGAATTCACCAACATGCCGTTCCTGCGCGGAACGGTGGCGATGGCTCGCGCCAAGGACGACAACAGCGCCAACAGCCAGTTCTTCATCATGTTCATCCCCAACGCGAGCCTGGAAGACAAATATACCGCGTTCGGGCGCGTGATCTCGGGGATGGACGCGGTCGACAAGATCGCGCCGGGCGAGCCGCCGGAGAACCCCACCAAAATTGTGAACGCACATCTGGGGAACTAAAGCCGCTCGTCATTGCGAGCACAGCGAAGCAATCCAGTCGGACGCATTTCTGGATTGCCGCGCGCCTTCGGCGCTCGCAATGACGCCCTGCCATGCGCCTGTCCGACTTCGATTTCGACCTGCCCGCCGAGC
Source organism: Sphingomicrobium sp. (assembly GCA_035279065.1). Taxonomy (GTDB): domain Bacteria; phylum Pseudomonadota; class Alphaproteobacteria; order Sphingomonadales; family Sphingomonadaceae; genus Sphingomicrobium. Next base: position 3,262 of record DATEIK010000016.1, read on the forward strand.
GCATTGCGCTGAGGCCCGCGCGGCCTCGCGACTCCGCGCGGCTGCTGGCTGTTCGCGGTCGCGAAATCTCCGACCGATCCGTTCGCGAATTGCCGGACCTGCTGGAGCCCGGTGATGTGCTGGTATTCAACGACACCAAGGTCATCCCCGCCCAACTGGAGGGACGTCGTGGAGAAGCGAGCATCGGCGCGACGCTCCACAAGCGCGAGGGGCCGCGCGAATGGCAGGCGTTCCTGCGCAACGCCAGGCGCGTGAAGCCGGGCGACACGATCCTCTTTGGCGAGCAGGTCAGCGCGTCGCTGGTCGATAAGCATGACGACGGCTCGGGGCTGCTTCACTTCCATGGGGAGGAGCCCGTCGAGGTGCTGCTGGAGCGGGCGGGGCGGATGCCGCTGCCGCCCTACATCGCTTCGCGGCGCGAGGCCGATGAGCGCGACCGCGACGATTACCAAACGATGTTCGCTCGGGAGGAAGGGGCGGTCGCGGCCCCGACCGCCGCGCTGCACTTCACGCCCGAGCTACTGGAAGCTCTGGACGCGCGCGGGATCGGCCGCGAGGTGCTGACGCTGCACGTCGGCGCCGGCACCTTTCTGCCGGTCAAGTCAGAGAAGATCGACGAGCACAAGATGCATGCCGAATGGGGGCGCATCGAGGCGGCGACGGCCGAGCGGCTGAACGCCGCGCGGGGCGAGGGGCGGCGGCTGATCTCGGTGGGGACGACCAGCCTGCGGCTGCTCGAAAGCGCCGCCGACCAGAGCGGCACGATCCACCCGTTCGACGGCGATACCGCGATCTTCATCACGCCCGGCTACCGTTTCAAGGCGATCGACGGGCTGATCACCAATTTCCATTTGCCCAAGTCGACCCTGTTCATGCTGGTCAGCGCGCTGATGGGGCTGGACGTCATGAAGTCGGCCTACGCCCACGCGGTGCACGAAAAGTACCGCTTCTATTCCTACGGCGATGCGAGCCTGTTGCTGCCGTGACTATTGGGTTGCGAGCCAGGCTTCGCTGCATATCAGGATGAGGTCTCGCCGAGCGGCGTGATCTTTCAAATGCTCTTCGACCGCTGACCGATCTTCAGCGCGCAGATGCCGGATGATCTCCGAAACGCTGCGGTAGTGGCCCGATCGAGCCAGAGCGAAGGCGCGCTCGATCGGCGATGTGTCTGCCATTCGCGTTCCTTACGTCAGCTCTATCCGGCGAAATAGCCCCACAGCAGGCGCGCGGTGAGCGCAAGCGAGATCGTCACGAGGAGCGGGCGGATCAGCTTCGCGCCGAACTTGAGCGCGCTGTGGCTGCCGAGCCAGCCGCCGGCCATCGCCCCCGCCGCCATGCACAGGCCGAGGAGCCAGGCGAGGTGCCCGCCGAGCGCGAACAGGATGAGGCTGGCGATTGCGCTGGCGACGTTGACGAGCTTTGCGAGCGCGGTGGCCCTGGTCAGGCCATAGCCGCGCAGCGCGACCAGCGTTGTCGTGTAAAAAGTGCCCGCGCCCGGCCCGAAGAAACCGTCGTAGAAGCCGATTGCCGCGCCGACCGGCGCATAGCCGTTGGAGGTCAGTCGATGATGCGCGTCCTCATCGGTCATGCGCGGCGAAAGCAGGACGTAGAGGGCCGACAGCACCAGCAGAACGGGAATGACCAGGTTCAAGGCGGTCGTCCGGATCGATTGCACGACGAGCGCTCCGGTGACTGCGCCGCCGAACGCCAGAAGCGCCGTCAGCCGGTTGGGGCGCCACTCGACCAGGCCCGAACGCCAATAATTGCGCAGCGCGACCGCGGTCCCGAACACGGACTGGAGCTTGTTGGTGCCGAGCGCGTAGAGCGGCGGGACGCCGGCGAACAGCATCGCCGGGATGACGATCAGCCCGCCGCCGCCGGCCATGGAGTCGACGAAGCCGGCGACGGCGGCGACAACGGTCAGCGCGGCATAGGCCCAGGGCTCGAGCATGATGCCGCGTTAGCCGCGCGGCGCCGCTTCCGCCAAGTGCGCGGCTAGGCGCGGAGCTCGTTGCGCGGCTGGAGCCAGTGGCTGAGGTCGCGGTTGATGAGCCGCGCGAGGCGTTCGACCTCGCCCTTCAAATGGCGCCGGATCTCGCGCTGGACATGGATCGGGACGGGCTCCTTGGCGTCATCAACTTCGTTCCACTTGAGCAGCCGCTTGCGCAGCGCGAGGAGCTTGCCTGCACCGGACGTCGTCGCCTCCTCGCGAGCCGCCTTGGCCAGGCGCCGGCGCAGCTGGATATTCGCGAGATAGGGATGGAGCGCGCGCGGCGGCCGCTTCAGAAGGCGCTGGAGCCAGGGATAGCGCACCTGCTTGCTCTCGCGCGCGACCTGGACCTGCACCTTGACTGGCTCGAGGCCGAGGAAGTCGAAGATCCGGCGCGAATGGCCGGCGGGGTCGCGCTCGAGGTCGTCGAACACCGAGACCATGCAGCGCTCGCGGCCGACCGCGGCGAACAGCCGCTCGACATAGGTGCCGAAGCGCCCCGCCTCGTCGTAGCGCAGCCAGCGCGGCTCGATGCAGCGCTTGGGGATCTGGCGGCCCTCGGCGCGCTCGGGGACGGCGGCCCAGGCGTCCTCGAAGCTCGCGAGGTCCTCGTCGCCGATGAACAGGAGCCGCTTGTGCAGCGAGGGGAGAAGCTTCAGCGGATCGCGCACCGCGATGATGAACCGCGCACTCGGCCACAGCCGGACGATCGGCGCGAGTTGCTCGGGCGTGTAGAGATAGGAGACCGATCCGTCGGCGCCGACGTTCTGGCCGGGCCGGCGGTCAGCGAAGAAATGGTCGAGATAGTCGCGCTCGACGCGTTCGCGCAGCTCGTCGTCGGATAGCCCGCGAAGGTCGTGCTGTGAGAAGAAGTGCGGCTCTTTGACGAACGGCACCGCGACCTGGCCGTGGCCGGCCAGCATCCGCCACATCGTCGTGGTGCCGCAGCGCGGCGCGCCGACGATGAAGGCCAGCGATTTGAATTCCCCAATCCGTGACATACTCTGCGTCAAAACTCCTAACGCGCCTTCGGGTGCCTACGGTTCCCGATTGCCCATACGGCGCAACTGGTTAAGCGCTCTATCGCAATGACCCGCTTCAACTTTGTTACGCACGCGGCCGACGGAGCGGCGCGCACCGGGATTATCGCCCTGAATCGTGGCGAAATCCGGACACCCGCGTTCATGCCCGTCGGCACCGCGGCGACGGTGAAGGCGATGCGGCCGGAGGAGGTGCGCGCGTCGGGCGCGGACATCATCCTCGGCAATACCTACCATCTGATGCTGCGTCCGGGGGCGGAGCGGGTCGCGAAGCTCGGCGGACTTCACAAGTTCATGGGCTGGGAGCTGCCAATCCTGACCGACAGCGGCGGCTACCAGGTGATGAGTCTCTCGGAATTGACCAAGACGAGCGAGGAGGGCGTGCAGTTCAAGAGCCATCTCGACGGCTCGACGCACATGCTGACACCGGAACGCTCAATCGAGGTGCAGCGGTTCCTCGACTCCGACATCGTGATGGCGTTCGACCAGCTCGTGCCGACGACTTCAACGCGTGACCAGCAAGCGGAGGCGATGGAGCGGTCGATGCGCTGGGCGAAGCGGTCGCGCGAGGAGTTCGACCGTGGCGGCGAACATGCGAGTGGCGCGGCGCTGTTCGGCATCCAGCAGGGCGCGCTCGACGAAGGCCTGCGCCGCGGCTCGGCCGAGGCGCTGATCGCCATCGGCTTCGACGGCTACGCGGTCGGTGGGCTCGCGGTCGGCGAGGGGCAGGATGCGATGCTCGGCTGCCTGGATTTCGCGGTAGAAATGTTGCCGCGTGACAAACCTTGCTACCTGATGGGCGTGGGCAAGCCTGACGATATCGTCGAGGCGGTGGTCCGCGGCGTCGACATGTTCGACTGCGTGCTGCCGACGCGCTCGGGCCGCACCGGCCAGGCGTTCACTGCCGACGGGCCGTTGAACATGCGCAACGCGCGCTTCGCCGAAGACATCGATCCGATCGAGCTCGGTTGCCCGTGCCCTGCGTGCATTCAGTTCGAGCGCGCCTACGTCCATCATCTGGTCAAATCGGGCGAGATCCTCGGCGCGATGCTGATGACCCAGCATAATCTGTGGTTCTACCAGCGGCTGATGCAGAGTCTGCGCGACGCGATTGCGGAGCAGCGGCTGCAGGCCTTCGCGAGCGAATTCCTGCAGCGCTACCGTCGCGCAAACTAGATCGCGTCGTCCTTCACCGCCGCGAGGTCCTCTTCGGCTGGCGTCAGGTGCACCTTGTCCTCCGTACGAAGGTCGAAGTCGCTCGCATCGTGCCGTTCGTGGAGCTGCTCGCGTTCGTCGCCGGTCAGCTTGTTGACGATGCGCCCGCGCTTGACCGCCGGTCGCGCGTCGATCGCCTTCGCCCAGCGAATGACGTGCTCATATTCGTGGGTCGCAAGGAACTCGTCGGCGCCGGGATAATTGCGGCCGAGCGCAATGCCGCCGTACCAGGGCCAGATCGCGATGTCGGCAATGCTGTATTCCGGCCCCGCGACATGTTCGCTCTCCGCCAAACGCCGGTTCAGCACGTCGAACTGGCGCTTGGCCTCCATCGCGTAGCGGCTGATCGGATATTCCTGCTTGGTCGGCGCGTAGGCGAAGAAATGCCCGAAGCCGCCGCCGAGGAAGGGTGCGCTGCCCACCTGCCAGAACAGCCAGGAGAGGGTTTCGGCGCGCGAAGTCCCGAGGAACTCGCCGAACTTCTCGGCGAGGTAGAGCAGGATCGCGCCGCTTTCGAACACGCGCACCGGCTCCGGGCCGCTGCGGTCGACCAGCGCTGGAATCTTGGAATTGGGGTTCGCCCCGACGAACCCGCTGGAGAATTGGTCGCCTTCGCCGATGCGGATCGGCCAGGCGTCATATTCGGCTTCCCTGTGGCCCTTGGCGAGCAGTTCCTCGAACATGATCCCGGCCTTCTGGCCGTTGGGCGTCGCGAGCGAATAGAGCTGGAAGGGGTGCTTGCCGACCGAAAGCTCGCGGTCGTGCGTCGGCCCGGCGACCGGGCGATTGATACTGGCGAACTGGCCTCCGCTCGGTTGCTCCCACGTCCACACGCGGGGAAGGACATATTCGGTCGTGCTGTCGGTCATATTGGTTCCTTCGCTCGCCAGCCGGAGGGCGAGCTAGGGACGCGCGGACCCGCTTTCCAGTGTCAGGCGTGTGCCTTGGTCAGCCCGCGCTGTTGGAGAGGAAGCTTGGCAGCGGGCCGTTCCACTCGCCCTTCATGTCCTCGACGACCGGCGAGCGCTCCTCGCGCGCGGGGTTCGTTTCCGGCTTCTTTTCCTCGCGTTTCGCCTTTCGCTCGGGGGGCGCTTTCTTCGCTTCGCGCGGCTTGGGCGCGTCGCCGGCTTCGGGTTCGCGCTCCGCCTGGCCCACGCGCGGGATCTTGTGGCCGATCAGCTTCTCGATCGCGGCAACGGCCTCGGCATCGGCCTTCGTCGCCAGCGTGACGGCGATGCCCTTCATTCCGGCGCGGCCGGTGCGTCCGATGCGGTGGATGTAGTCGTCAGGCTGCCACGGCACGTCGAAGTTGATGACGTGGCTGACGCCTTTGACGTCGAGCCCGCGCGCCGCGACGTCGGAAGCGACGAGAATGGTGATCTCGTCATTCTTGAAGCGGTCGAACTCGGCGATCCGCTGGGCCTGCTCCATGTCGCCCTGGATCTGCCCGGCGGCGAAGCCCGAACGCCTGAGGCTCGAGGCCAGCTCGCGCACGGTGGTCTTGCGGTTCGAAAAGACGATCGCGTTCTTGAATTCCTTGTCGCGCAGGATGTCGCGCAGCGCGTCCTTTTTCTTGTCGGGGCGAACCTCGACCAGCCGCTGGTCGATGTTGACGTTGGCCGTTGCGGGCCGCGCGACCTCGATCCGCTTGGGGTCGTTGAGGAACTTCGCCGCCAGCTTCTGGATCGGCGGCGGCATGGTCGCCGAGAAGAGCAAGGTCTGCCGGCTCTTGGGGAGCTTGGAGCAAATCTCCTCGATGTCCGGGATGAAGCCCATGTCGAGCATGCGGTCCGCTTCGTCGATCACCAGCAGTTCACAGCCGGTGAGGAGGATCTTGCCGCGGCCGAACAGATCCATCAGGCGTCCGGGCGTTGCGATCAGCACGTCGACGCCCTTTTCCAGCGCCTTCACCTGGTCGCCCATCTGCACCCCGCCGATCAGCAGGGCCATCGAAAGCGGGTGATATTTTCCGTATTTCTCGAAGTTCTCCGACACCTGCTGCGCTAGTTCCCTCGTCGGTTCGAGGATCAGCGAGCGCGGCATGCGCGCGCGGCTGCGGCCGTGATGCAGGATGTCGAGCATCGGCAGCACGAAGCTCGCGGTCTTGCCGGTCCCGGTCTGGGCAATCCCGACCAGGTCCTTGCCCATCAGCACCGACGGGATCGCCGCTTTCTGGATCGGGGTCGGCTCGGGATAGCCGCTGTCCGCGACTGCGCGGACCAATTCGTCAGATAGGCCGAGAGCGGCAAAAGGCATTGAATATCCGGAAGAAAGGTCGGGCCACGCGGCTTCGTTCAAAGCGCGGCCGTTGCCCCCGCTATGTGTGCGCGAAGGGCGAAAAGTCAAGGAATCTGGCGCTTGATCCGCGGCACTAGCTGCCGGAAGCCGGCGATGGTGCAGCTCTCGCCGATCCGCGAGCGGACCGCATCGCGGCCCGCGCAGAGCCGCCCGTCCTGCGGCTGCAGATAGAAGTTTCCGTAGAAATCGAGCGCCGGGCAATCCTCGTCGAACTGCGCCCGGATCCGGCCGCCGCGGGCGAACACGAAGTCGACGTGCTCGGGGCCCGATAGCAGGGCACGGCGAATGTTCGCGACCGGGATGCACTTGGGGCCCGCGGCCGCGCGCTCGAGCCATTCGATCTGCGCCATCATCGGTCGCGGCTGGAGCGGCACGCGCCAGATCACCGTCTGCTCGATCACCATGCGCGTGACCGTCTGCGACGCCGGGCCGGTCTGCACGGCGATCAGCGCGAGCAGCATCGGCCATAGCCCAAGGATTGGTCCCGCTGTCACTGAGGCCCCGCCATCATCAAGCGCGGCTTCGCAGCGAAGCGTTGAATAATCAATGAACTGGATCGCGGCCAGCGGGCACCAACGCTTGCCTCCGGCTTGCCTAATCGGCCGCGGGCCAATAGAGGGCGCCTCGCACTGCTTTTCGGCAGGCCTGCGCTTGCTTTTGTGAAGGCCCGCAAGCCCGCCCCCCAGGAGAGATACAGGATGGCGACTGCCGCCCAGAACCCACAGCTGCCGCTTTTCTACCAGGCGCTCGAACCGGTGAACGTCACCCAGCACGGCAAGATGAAGGTCCGCCAGGTGCTCAAGATGGGCCAGATCGGCGCCGCCCACGCGATTCCGGTGACGGTCGACGAGTTCGCTCTCGCGCAGCGCCACTATCCGATCGTCTTTTCGATCGGCGACCAGCCGATTCCGATCGCGCTGATGGGCCTCAATGAGAACGTCAACGTGTTCCTCGACCAGGATGGCCGCCCGCTCGACGCCAACGTCTACATTCCGGCCTACATTCGCCGCTATCCGTTCATGCTCGCGCGGCTGCGCCCCGACAGCGACGAGCTATCGCTGTGCTTCGACCCGACTTCGGAAGCGGTCGGCGAGTTCGAGGAAGGCGAAGCGCTGTTCGACGGCGACCAGCCGAGCGAAGCGACCAAGGCGATCCTCCAGTTCTGCGAGCAGTTCGAGGCCGCGGGTCAGCGCACGGGCGCCTTCGTCGAAGAGCTCAAGAACTCCGAGCTGCTGATGGACGGCGAGGTCGCAATCCAGCCGCAGGGCTTCGAGCAGCCGTTCATCTATCGCGGCTTCCGGATGGTGGACGAGGAGAAGCTCAAGAACATGCGCGGCGACGAGCTTCGCAAGATGAACCAGAACGGGATGCTCGCGCTGATCTATGCGCACCTCTTCTCGCTGTCGCAGATGCGCGAGGTGTTCGGCCGCCAGCTGCAGCAGGGCAAGGCGCCGCAGCAGGCGCCGCAATTCGCGGCGGCGGACGGCCTGGCCTAGATGACGTGCTCGGCCATGCCACCGGCATGGCCTGCGCTCGTCATTCGGCGGCGGTCGCGACCTGGCGGCCGAGCAACGCCTCGCCGAGCTCCACGGCCATGGCTTCGATCAGGGCCGCAGCTTCGTCGAACCCCGGTCCCGGCGCGCGCAGCTGCGCGTCGAGGTAGCAGCGGCGATCGATCTCGATCTGCAGCGCGTGCACCTCGCGCGCTGGGCGCGCGTGCCGCTCGATCACATGGCCTCCGGCGAAGGGATCGTTGAGACCCGCCTCGAAGCCGCAGCGAAGCGCAATGTTGAGACCTTGCTGGCTTAGCCATGGCTCGGCCGTGCGGCCCCGGCGGTCGCCGATGATGATCGGCGCAACGCCATCGCCGGGCGGTGGCATCGAATGGCAGTCGAGCAGGAGCGCGCAGCCGAAGCGGTCGAGCAGGAGCGAAATCTGTTCGTCGAGGGCAGCGTGATACGGACGGTGCGCCTGGTCGAGCCGTTCGCCGAGCTGCGCGGATGTGATCGAGCGGTTCCAGAGATAGCCGTGCTGCTGGGTTCGGGCGGGTACGATGCCGAGGCCGCCGCGCGCGCGGGCGGTGATCCGCGACCGGCGCGCGCCTTCCACGACCGAGGGGTCGACCTCATCTTCGCCCCGGTTGCAGTCGATCGCCGCCCGCGGCGCCCGGGCGATCACCGCGCCGGCGCCGCGCCCGACCGCGCGCCACACCAAGCGATCGACGAGCGGATCCTCGAGCGACGCAAGCACCGGCTTGCCGCCCGGCGCCATGTCGACCAGCCATTCGGGATAGTCGCGCCCTGAATGGGGCACCGAAAGCAGCACGGGCAGGTGCCCGCGCGGTGCGTGGACAATCGGTGGGAGAAGCGGCGTCACGGTTAAGATTCGTGCCAGTTTAGGACTCTTCGGTGAGGCGCTGCAACGCGCGAGAACGTTATTCGCTTCTGGCAAAACGCATCCGACCGGAGCATACAAGTGTCCATGGCGAGAATCCTTCTAGCCGAAGACGATACGTCGATGCGCGAATATCTGCAGCGTGCGCTGCAGCGGGTCGGCTATGAGGTGCAGGCCGTCGGCTGCGGTACCGAGGCGATGCCCTTGCTCGAGACCGAGCGGTTCGACCTGCTGCTGACCGACATCGTCATGCCGGAGATGGACGGCATTGAGCTTGCCCAGAAGGCGAGCGCCATCGATCCCGCGATCCGCGTCATGTTCATCACCGGCTTTGCCGCCGTCGCGCTCCAGGGCGGCCGCACCGCACCCGAAGCCAAGCTCCTGTCCAAACCTTTCCACCTGAAGGACCTGGTGATGGAGGTCGACCGCATGTTCCAGACCGAGGACCAGCACGGCCGGCTCTAGAACTCATTTTCCGGGAGCAGGAATGCCCCTGGCTTCGTCGTACGCCGTTTCGAACATCCCCTGCAGCCAATAATCGCTGAGCCATTTTTTGGTCCACGCGTCGCGTGCGCCGAACCGCACCTGCTCGGCCTTCTGGTCGAATGCCGCGAAGCCTTGCTCCTTGGTCTTGCCAGACTTCGCGGCGGCCCTGGCGTGGGCGACGATGTCGCGCATCGACCATTGGAGCGTCGCCAGATACTTGCGATCGCGCTGAACCTTGCCGTGGCCGGGGATGGCCGTGGTGAACGGCAGCGCCTCGAGCTTGCGCAGCGTCGGCAGCCACGTCTTCGTCGAGACGGTGAAGCCGTAGGGCGTTGGCGCAACGACGATGTCGCCGGTGGCGACGACGCGCTGCCGCGGCATCCACCCGATCATGTC
>DATEIK010000017.1:0-15918 GCA_035279065.1 Sphingomicrobium sp.
ATTAAGAACGGCAGCTTTCGCCGGATCGCCAACAAAAGGCGCACGTCAGCTTACGGCCACTTTCAGCCCGCCGGCCAGCTAGCGTTTAGACGGCGTCGCGCGCTCGACAGAAATGTTGTCCCGCGACTGCCTCCACCGCCAGCCTTCGCTAAAGCTTCGGCTGGCAAGCCGACTAAGGCGCGCCCCACAGCGCGTCGGGGATGAAAATCTCGCCGTCGCGGTAGATTTGCGCCGCGAGCGGATCGTCGGCGAGGCCGTAGGGTCCGTCGAGGTCGACCACGTCGCACAGTTGGGCAAGGACGAAGCCGGGGGCCATGGCGAGCGTCGAACCGCCCATGTTGCCGACCATCACCTGCTTGCCGAACATGCGCGCGGCGCGGGCCATCTTGAGCGCCTCGGTGAGCCCGCCGCACTTGTCGAGCTTGATGTTGATGACGTCGAAATAATGGCCGAGCGCCTCGAGCTCGTCGAGGTCGAGGATGCTTTCGTCGGCCGCGACGGGCACGTCCGGGCGCCAGCCCTCGAGCGCGGAATCCTCGCCGCGCTTCAGCGGCTGCTCGATCAGGGACACCGAGAAATCGCGCGCGGCGGCGCCGAGCTTGTCGAGATCGGCGGGAACGAAACCCTGGTTGGCATCGACGCCCAGCCACACGTCGGGTCGTGCGCGGCGGACGACCGCGATGCGCTCGCGGTCGAGGTCGGCGTTGCCGTCGAGCTTGAGCTTGATCGCCTTGGCAAAGGCGAGCTTGTCGACTTTTGCGGCAAGCACTTCGGGGTCGTCAGCGGGCAAGGTGAAAGTGGTGACCAGCGACTTCGGCTGCGGCACGCCGGCGAGCTTCCAGACGGGCACGCTCGCGAGGCGCGAATCGAGTTCCCACAGTGCGCAATCGATGGCGTTGCGCGCCCCGCACGGCGGCAGCAGCCGCTGGAGCCGGTCACGCGAGAGGCCGGATTCGATCTCCGGGCGGACCGCCTCGATCGCGGCGAGCATGCGGTCCTGGTCGTCGCCGAGATAATAGACTCCGGCCGCTTCGCCGCGCCCGGCAGTACTGCCGTCGGCGATCCGCGCGACGATCGACGGCATCGATTCGAACACGTAGCCGGTAATCCGGAACGGCTCGGCGAAGCGGATCTCCGCCTTCTCGACGGTCAGGTTACGCGACGCGGTGGTCGTTGCCATGCGCTCATGCATAGCAACGGAAACGTAAGTTTCAAATATTGAAACAGCTAGTCGCCCTCTTCACCAAGCCGGAACAGATGCTTGCGCTTGCTCGCCGCCTCGGCCAGCTGCTGGATGCCCTGGCCGGCGCAGACCGCGAGCACGCTGCACGGTTCGGCGCTGGTGCGGACGTAGCCGTGAGCCATGCCGCTGTCGAAATAGACCGAGTCGCCGGGACCGAGGACGAGCGGCGCGTAGAGATCGGAGTGGAGCTCCATCGATCCGCTCAGCACATACAGATATTCCTCGCCCCCGTGGCGGACCAGCCCGCCCAGCTCCTCAACGCTCCGCGCCTGCACGTCGATGATGATCGGAATCATCATTTTTCCGAGCAAATCCGCCGCTGGATAGTGGTGCAGATGCTTCTCGGAATCGGCGTCGAGGCCCTCGCCGGCGCGGGTTACGCTGCGCCGCCCGACCGCGACCGGGGCAGGCGGCTGGTCGGGGCTGGCGAGGATGTCGCGGATGTCGACGTTGAGCGCCTGCGCAAGCCGGATGAGCTTGTCGTAGGTCAGCGTCATCTTGCCGTTCTCGAGCTTCGACAGCGTCGAATAGGGAAGGCCGGCGCGGGCCGACAGGGCGCGCAGGCTGAGGCCCTGCGCGAGGCGCACGTCGCGGATCGCGCGGCTCGGCGCCGGCAGCTCTTCCTGGGCTGGAATATCGGACCCCCGGTCGGCCATTCGCTAGTTTCCCCGCTCAAACATCGTCAATTTAGAAACCAGTTGCCATTCCTGAAACACTGCTGCAATGATGCCACCATTCTGGCGGGGAGAGCTAGGGTGAACATTCATCGCTCGGTTGGGGTGTTTCTTGCCGGCACGTGCGCGGCGGTAGTGGGGACGCCGGCGCTGGCGCAAAACAGCGACGCCACGGCGCCGAACGCGCAGCCGCCCGCGGTTGAGGCGCAAGGCGACCAGAATGCGATCGTCGTGACCGCGCAGAAGCGGCCGCAGGTACTGATCGACGTTCCGCAGTCGGTTTCGGTTATTTCCGGCGACACGCTCGAGAAGACCCACGCGCAGCGCCTGTCCGACTATCTCACACGCATTCCCAGCGCCACGGTGGTCGAAAGCCAGCCGGGCAGCTCGCGGATCGTGCTGCGCGGGATCAACACCGGCGGGGTGGGCGCGACGGTTGCCACCTATATCGACGAGACACCGTTCGGGTCAGCGACCGCGCTCGCCAACGGCGGCGTGCTGGCGCCCGACATCGACCCGTTCGACCTGGCACGGGTCGAGGTCCTGCGCGGCCCGCAGGGGACGCTCTACGGCGCCAATTCGCTCGGCGGCCTGGTCAAGTTCGTGACTGTCGCCCCCGACCCCAGCGCATTCGGGGGCGCGGGCGAGCTCGGCGGGGAAACCGTCAGTCACGGCGACGCCAGCTGGTGGGGCCGAGCGGCGTTCAACGTCCCGCTGTCGGGCAATGCGGCGTTCCGGGCGAGCGGGTTCTACCGGCGCGACCCGGGCTATATCGACGACCCCGCCCTCGGCCATGACGTCAACGACGGGAAGACCTACGGCGGGCGGGTGTCGTTCCTCGTGCGCCCGACCGACCAGCTCAGCGTCCGCGCATCGGCGCACGTCGCGAATATCCGCAGCAACGGCACCAATGCGGTCGATATCGACCCGGCGACGATGGAGCCGGTCGGCGGAAGCCTCGAGCAGGTCCGCATCCTGAACGAGCCCAACAACATCGATTATCGCATCTACAACACGACGATCGATTATGATTTCGGGCCAGTCGCGCTGGTATCCTCGACCAGCTACGGGACGCTCGACCAGGCGCAGATCGTCGATGGCAGCGGCGCGCTCGGCGTGCCGGGGGCCGGCCTCGACCAGAGCATGACGCAGCGACGCTTCACGCAGGAAGTCCGACTAGCCTCGAGCGCGAAGCAGACGATCGAGTGGACTATCGGCGGTTTCTATACGCATGAGAAGAACCGCCTGGGCCAGGCGGTGTACCTCGCCGACCCGGTGACCCAGGAGCCCGTCGTCAATGGGCTAATCATCGTCGATCTGCCGTCGCGCTACCGGGAATATGCGGGCTTCGCGAACGCCACCTGGCATATCTCGCCCAAGTTCGATCTCACGGCCGGCGCGCGCTACAGCCACAACCGGCAATCCAGCAAGCAGGACACGACCGGCGCGCTGGTGGCCGAGCCTATCCATCGTGCCGGCAAGTCCTCGGACAGTGCCTTTACCTATTCGGTCGCTCCGACGTTCAAGCTTAACGCCAACACGCGCATTTATGCGCGGGTCGCGAAAGGCTATCGGCCGGGCGGACCCAACGCGGTGTCGGCAGACGCCGACCCCAATGAAGTTCCGTTCCAGTTCGCGCCGGACACGACGATCAACTACGAGGCGGGAATCAAAACCAGCACCGAGGACAATCTGTTGTCGCTCGACGCGAGCGTCTTCCGGATCGACTGGAAGAAGATCCAGCTGCTGGTTCAGATCGGGCAGTTCGGGGTGAACATCAACGGCGCCAGCGCGCGCAGCAGCGGCGTCGAGGTCACCGCCGGCCTGCATCCCAGCCCCGGCCTCTCCTTCTTTGCCAACGGCTCGTATGTCGATGCGCACCTGACGGGGGATACGCCGGCACAGGTCGGCGGCGTTTCCGGCGACCCGCTGCCCTACTCGCCGAAATGGCAATGGACGGTGGGCGCCGAATATGAGCGCCGGCTGAGCGCGACGGTGACGGGCAGCGCCGGGGTCAGCTGGCATTATACCGGGCACCGCTTCACCGAATTCGATCCGGTGGAGGGCCAGCACCGGCTTGGTTCCTACGGCCAGATCGACGCCCATGCGGGAGTCGAGTTCGGACGCTTCCGCGTCGATGCTTTCGGGCATAACCTCACCGACTCCCGCGGCATCACCAACGTCGGTTTCTTCGGCGATGTGAACGGGGACCTCGCCGCGGCGGTCATTCGGCCGCGGTCGTTCGGGTTGGCGCTGGGCTATCGCTACTGACAAGGGAGTGCGCATGAAGACCTGGAAATGGGCTCTCGCCGCGCTCGCGGCGGTTGCGATCCCCGCCTCGGGCCAGGCCCCGACGCAGTTGCAGCCGACCAAGACGACATCTGCCGTGCTTCCGGCCGCGACGCCGCCCGCGACCTCGGCGACCGGCACCACCACGCATGAACTGACCAAAGCGGACCTTGATGCGTGGCTCGACGGCTACATGCCTTATGCGCTGAAAGCCGGCGACATCCCGGGCGCGGTCGTGGTCGTGGTCAAGGACGGGCAGCCGCTGACCATGCGCGGCTTCGGTTATGCGGACCTCAAGACTCAGAAGCCGGTGGACCCGAACCTCACCCTGTTCCGGCCCGGATCGGTGTCGAAGCTGTTCACCTGGACCGCGGTCATGCAGCTGGTCCAGGCCGGCAAGCTCGACCTCGACAAGGACGTCAACAGCTACCTCGATTTCAAAATTCCGCCGCGCGACGGCAAGCCGATCACGCTCCGCAACCTGATGACTCACACGCCGGGCTTCGCCGAGACGGCGAAATATCTGATCGAGTTCGGCGACAAGCATCCCAAGCCCTTGGGGCAGATCCTCGCGCGCTGGACGCCCGAGCGCATCTACGCACCGGGAGCGATGCCTGCCTATTCGAACTACGGCGCGTCGGTCGCGGGGTATATCGTCGAGCGCGTGTCAGGCGAGCCGTTCAACGCCTATGTCGCGCGGCACATCTTCGCGCCGGCGGGCATGACTCATTCGAGCTTCGACCAGCCGCTGCCGCCTGCGCTGCGGCCGCTGATGTCGAAGGGCTATGAATCCGGGTCGAGCGAGCCCAAGCCTTATGAAGTGATTGGCATGGCGCCGGCCGGCGCGCTCGCCTCGAGCGGCGCCGACATGGGCCGCTTCATGATCGCGCATTTGAACCACACGCTGCTTAATCCGCAGACGTCGCAGCTGATGTATGCCGAGGCGAACAAGCCGTTCTCGGCGCTGCCGGCAATGGCGCTCGGTTTCTACCACGAGGACCGCAACGGGCTGAACATCGTCGGGCATGGCGGCGACACGGTCTTCTTCCACTCCGACCTGCACCTGTTCCTCGACAAGAATGTCGGACTGTACATCTCGATGAACAGCGTCGGGAAGAACGGCGCCGCGCACGCGCTGCGCGAGGAGCTGCTGCAGCAATTCGCCGACCGTTATTATCCCGCGCCGCCCCAGAACCTGCCGACGCTGAGCACCGCGAAGTCGCATGGGGAGGCGCTGTCGGGCCATTACGTCAGCAGCCGCGCCGGCGGGTTCAATTTCCTGCGCTTCGTCGCGCTGCTCAGCGAGACGACGGTCGCGGTCGACAAGGACGGCAATCTCGTCGCGTCCGCGATCACCGACCTGTCGGGCAGCCCCCGCAAATGGCGCGAAGTGAAGCCGTGGATCTGGCAGGAGGTGAATGGCGCCGACTATTTGCAGGCGGTCAGGAACGCCGACGGCTCGGTGAAGATGTTCTCGATCACGCCCTATGCGCCGATCATCGAGTTCCTGCCCGCGCCGGCCTCGCTCGACGCCGGCTGGATCTTCCCGGTCGGCGGGGCGGCGCTGCTGATCATGCTGATCGCCGCGCTCGGCTGGCCGATCGTCGCGCTGGTGCGGCGGCGCTACAAGTACCAGGCGGATGTCAGCGGCCGGGCGCTGACGCTGCATCGCGCGACGCGCGGCACCGCGTGGCTGTTCCTGGTGCTGGCCGTGGGCTGGGTGCTGGTCATCACCGCGATCGACAAGGACCTGACGGCGCTCAACGGCGGGCTCGACGTCTGGATGCGGCTGCTGCAGCTGATCCTGATCGTGGCGATCGTCGGCACGCTGGCGGCGATCTGGAACGCTTATGCTGTCGCGAAAGCGCCGGGACGGCGCTGGGTGACGACACTGTGGGCCGTGCTGATCGCGCTCGCGGCGGTGTTCCTCGTGTGGCTGTGCCTCGACCTCGGGCTGCTCACCGCGTCGCTCGAATATTGAGGCGCAAGTGACCGCGGCCGGCGCAACCTCGACCGCGGGTCCGCCGGCCCGCACCCTGTTCGGACATCCGCCGGGCCTCACCGTCCTGTTCACCACGCAGATGTGGGCCGAATTCTCCTTCTTCGGCCTGCAGGCCATGCTGGTCTACTACATGACCAAGGACCTTGGTTTCAGCCAGGCCAAGTCATCGCTGATCTACGGGGCGTACGGCGCCGCGGCCTTCTTCAGCCCCTTCTTCGGCGGGATGATTGCCGACCGCTGGCTGGGCCGGACGCCGAGCGTGATCATCGGCTGCACGATGATGATGCTGGGCCATTTTGCGATGGCCTTCGAGCCGCTGCTGTTCCCGGCGCTGGTCCTGGTCGCGCTCGGCAACGGGCTGTTCCTGCCGCCGCTCGCGATCCAGGTCGGCAGCCTTTACGCCGACGACGACCCGCGCAAGGCCTACGCCTACAGCGCTTATTACATGGGCATCAACCTGGGCGGGCTGCTCGCACCTTTGGTGTGCGGCACGCTGGGCGAGCTCTACGGCTGGCATTGGGGCTTCGCGGCCGCGGGCGTCGGCATGGCCGTGGGGCTCGCCATCTATTGCAGCTTCCTGCGATTGCTGCCGCCGGAGCCAAAGAAGGCACAGCTGGCGGCCGAGGAAGCGCCGGCGGTTGCACCGATCATCCGGCAGCACGTCGTGACTCTGATCCTGATGGTCGCGATGGTCGTGCTGTTCCGCATCGGCTACGAGCAGAGCGGCAACGTGATCGCCTTGTGGGTGTCGGACTTCACCGACCGCTCACTCGGCGGTTTCACGATCCCGGCGACCTGGTTCCAGTCGATCAACCCGCTGCTCATCATCATCGGGACGCCGATCCTGATCCGGTTCTGGCGGCGGCGGAGGGCGCAGGAGACGACCCCGCACCTGCTGCGGCGGATGGCGATCGGCTGCGTCATCGCGGCGCTGGCGATGCTAATCATGGTGCTCGCGGCGATCGCCAGCGGGCCGGGAGGCGCGCGGGTCAGCTCACTCTGGGTGCTCACCTATTTCGTGCTGCTGACGCTGGGCGAGCTGTTCGTCATCCCGGTGGGCCTGACGCTGATCGAATCCCTGGCACCGGTGCGCTTCGCCTCGATGGCGATGGGCGCGTGGTACATCGCCAAGTTCCTCGGGAGCCTGCTGGCCGGCTTCATGGGCGCCTATTGGCAGGTGATCCCCGCATCGACCTTCTTCTCGCTGGGCATGGGTTCGACGATGCTGGCGGCGGTGTGCCTTTACACGATGGCGCAGCTTCTCGGGCGGAGGCCTGCGGAACGCTAAGTCCCTTACGCGCTTTGTAGCGGGGTGAGGGAGCGAGCAACCCGCCCGATCGAGGGCGACACCGCGCTGGTGACAGGCGGTGCCGGCTTCATCGGATCGAACCTGATCGATCGGCTGATCGGTGACGGCGCGCGCGTCGTTTGCCTCGACAATTTGCATACGGGGCGGCTGGAGAACCTGGCGCACCTCCAGCACGCGCGGCGGTTCGAGTTCGTCGAGCACGATGTGACGGCGGGCTTCCCGCAATGGCTGCGCGGCGGGCGGACCAGGTTCACACATATCTACCACCTCGCCTGTCCCGCTTCGCCGCCGCATTACCAGGCCGATCCGGAGCAGACGCTGCTGACCTGCGTGCTGGGGACGCGCAATGCGCTGCGGTTGGCCGAGGAGACCGGCGCACGCTTCCTGCTCACCTCGACCAGCGAGGTGTACGGCGACCCCGAAGTGCATCCGCAACGCGAGGATTATCGCGGCTCAGTGAACTGCACCGGCCCACGAGCCTGCTACGACGAAGGCAAGCGCGCCGCCGAGACTTTGGCATTCGATTTTGCCCGCGCCGGGCGCGCCGAGGTGCGTGTCGCGCGGATCTTCAACACCTACGGGCCGCGCATGCGCTGCGACGACGGGCGCGTGGTGTCGAACATCATCTGCCAGGCGCTTAGCGGCGACGACATCACGATCTATGGCGACGGCTCGCAAACGCGCAGCCTGTGCTTCGTCGACGACCTCGTCGAAGGTCTCGCGCGGCTGATGCATTGCGAAGGCGTGACGGGGCCGGTCAATCTCGGCAACCCGAACGAGCTGTCGATCACGGAGCTGGTCGAGCGCGTGCTGGCACTGACCGGATCGCGCTCGCGCATCATCCACTGCCCGCTGCCGCAGGACGACCCGCGGCGGCGCAAGCCGGACATCGGCCGCGCAATCGAGCTGCTGGACTGGCGGCCGAGCGTCGACCTGGACGGGGGCCTGGAAGCGACGATCGCCTGGTTCGAGGGCGAACAGGACCAGACAGTGCCGGCGATCGCGACCGCCGCCGAATGATCAGTCGCGGCGCAGCCGCTGCCTGAGCTCGGACAACTCCCATTCGTCGTTGCGGCTGAACGGCAGCAGCCGGCTCAATTGCGCGAAGGTGCTGGTTCCCAGCGACCGGCGAAGTGCGTCGCGCTCATCGAACGCCGCGCGCAGCTCGGCGGGATCATATTCGGCGTCCCCCGCGGCCTCCTCCAGCAGAGTCTCCTCGGCCTCGCCGACGAGATAGGCCTGCAATTCCCAGTAGCGCCGGACGCCTGAAGCCAGGTCCGGGCCGAGGCGCTCGGCGAGCGCCGCGACCTTCTTCCCGCTCGGCGAATCCGGCCACAATCCCGCGCGCAAAGCTTCGAGCTGGGCCTTGTGCTCGGCGCGCTCGGCGACCAGCCACGACTGCGCTTCGGTCGTGCCGAAGTTGAAGATCGCCATCAGCGCGATCGGCGCGAACATCGCCGCGCCGAGCATGGCGAGCAGCGGGCGCTCGGGGAACTGGTTGAACAGGGTGTGGATCGCGACCGCGGCAAGAAAGCCGGGGATGAACCACCACGGCTTGAAATTGAAATCGCCCGCCGCTCCGCGCGTCTCGCGCTCGGCCAGCTCGTGAGCGATGGCGGCGAGAATGGCGAGCGTGGTGCCGTGCATCACCGCCGTGCCGAGCCCGCGGACGAGCCACGTGCCGGCGCCGTAGTTGGTGTAGATGGTCAAATAGATGATGTTCTCGACGACCGAGAATCCGGCACCGATGGCGAAGCCGGAGATGACCGCGTCAAGCTTGTAGCCAATCCGGTTGAAGCCGAAGAGCATGATGATCACGGCGGCCTTGAACGCTTCCTCGATCCACGGCGCGACGAACCGGCTGTAGTTCGAAAAGCCGATCGGCAGCGTGTCGATGAGCCGGCCCGAGATCGGATAAACCGCGATCGCTGCAATCCCGCCGAGCAAGAGCAGCAGCAGGATCTCTTTCAGGCTCATCAGCTTGAACGCGTCGAGCCAGGTGAAGATCGCGAGCAGGACGAGGACCGGGATGAGCGCGAGGCCCCAATGGCCGAACTGACTCACGAACATGGTCATCGCGTGAAGCCTACATGATTTTGAGCGAGGCCAGCCACTCCGTCTTGCGGTAATGGCCGTCTTCCCAGCCGCCCGCGGCGCCGACCGAGAAGACCATCGGCAGGCGCAGCGCGACGGTGAAGTTGAGGTCGAGCTGGGCGCCGACATCCTGATAGCGGTGGTTGCGGCCGTCGGGGCTTTCGGTCGCCATGAAGCCGGCGAACGCCGCGGGGCGCATGTAGCTCATGTAGAAAGCCGGCACGCCGAGCTCGGCGAAGCGGATCGGCGGCAGGTTGACCTCGCCGGTGACGCGGCCGAAGCGCCGCGCTGCGATCTCGTCGATTTCGAAGCCGGGGAAGCTCTCCATCTCGCGGTAGCGCTTCACCGCCCGGTCATCGACGTAATTGTTGCGGAAGGCGCCGAAATAATAAGCGGCGAGGGGGTTGGCGCGCTGGCCTCCGACCATCCCGGCATGCGCGTAGACCCACACGGAGCTGTTGGCCCACGGGAGCGGCGTCCCGACGTCGACTCCGCCGTAGAGACGTGGGAACCAGTGGCCCTGAGCCTGGTCGGTGCCCGCGACGATCCGGCCGGCGATGCCTTTTTCATGGTCGACGCCCCCGAGCGACGCCGTGGTGTTGGTATATTTGAGGCCGATCTCGCCGGAGCGGAGGTCCTTGGGGCTGGGGATGTTCTGCGCGCCGGGCAGCTGCTCCAGGCCGAAATAGGCGGCGGCCGAGCCGAATATGTCGAGTTGCCGCGGCGGATCGTAGATCAAGGGCTTGGTGTAATCGGCGATCACCGCGTCGCCCTTGCGGCTTCTCAGCACCGGCCCGGCGAGGTCGTAGATGTCCGACAGATTGTGCCAGTAAGTGAGCTTCCAGTAGGGCGTTTGATATTCGACGTTGGCGTGGAAGCGCTCGCTGCCCTTCACCCCGTAGGGCGAGACCGCGAGGCTCGCGCTCAGCTGCCGGAACTGAAGCGGGTCGGCGACGTGGAAATAATAGCCGAACGCCGCCTTGCGGTCGTAGCCCGAGACGATCGGGTAATGGCCGTCGAAACGCATGCGCTTGATCGGCTCGTAGGTTCCGCGCTGGGTGATGAGCTCGTCGAGCGGGACCTTGGCCGGCGAGCCGATGCCCCAGTCCTTGAGCTCGGGGCGCTTGTTGACGACCTCGGTGCCGAGGAAGCGCACGGCGGACAAATCCTCGCGCACCTGCGGCTGGACGATCGAGGGATTGAAGCCGTCGCCGGTGTAATCATAGACGAACAGCGTCCCGTCGGGCCGAAGCTGCGGCCGGAAGAAGCCGGTCGAGGCGTTGGTCAGGATGTCATATTTGCCGCTGGCGATGTCGAGCCGGATGACGTTCGACGCGCCGGTGTAATAGCTGTTGCCGAGCAGCGCCTTGCCGTCAGGCGTGAAGGTGAAATTCTCCGGCACCGACGGTTCCAGCGACAGAGTCGTCACCGGGTCGTCGGCATTGCCGGCCTCGAGGTCCGAGCGGCGCCACACCTTGACCGACTGCTTGCCGTTGACGCCGCCGTAGGAGCCCGAAACGAGCTCCCCGTCCGGCGACACGTCGAGGTCGAAGACGATCTCGCCGTAGCGGAAGGTCTTCATCTGGTTGAAGCTGGTGTAGGGCGGCGGGATCCGCACCAGCGTCACGAACCCGTTCTGGTGACGGATGCCCCACAGGCTCTGGTCGGCGCGGTCGAAGGCGAGATCGCCGATCCGTGCATCGCGTAGCAGGAGCCGCTTCTTCCCGGTGTCGACGTCGATCGCATAGATGTCGCGGTAGGCGTAATTCTGGTTGGTGTAGAAGGCGGTGCGCGTCGCGGGATCGAAGGCGAGACTGGTCACCTTGTAGAGCATCATCCCGTCAAGATCGGTCAAATGCGTGAGCTTGCCGGTCGCAAGGTCCATGCGCCCGAGAAAGCCGATGCGCCCTGGGTAGCGGAAGGCGGCGATCAGGCTGTTGGTCTTGTCGTCGATGAACCCGCGCGACATCGAGCCGAGGCCGCGGGGCGAAAGATGCCTGGGCTCGCTGACCGGATATTTGGCGAGCTCCGCGAGATTGTCCTCCTGGAACTTGTGCTCGAACGCGATCCAGTCGGCCCACACTTCGTCGAGCGACTTGCCGAACACGTGCCGGAACTGGTCGGAATAGAAAGCCTTCGAGCCCTCCGACCGGCGCAGCCATTCGACGGTTTGTTCGGGGCCATAGGTTAGCGCGAGGTAGGAGAAGAAACGGGTGCCGTAGAGATAGGAGTTGGCGCCAACCTGGAAGTCGATCTGGGTTCCCTCGCTCTCCAGGCCGAGGGGCGAGAAGAAGCGCTTGTGGTCGCGCACCTTGGCGCGGAACACCATCTCGTCATAGCCGCCCTGGGCGCGGCCGAGGCCGCCGGCCATCCAGGTTTCGAAGAACACCGCGCTGCCTTCCATGTACCAGCGCGGGGTCAGGTTCCTGGGGCTCGTCAGGAAATTGTAGAAGATCGATTCCGGGTGTTTCTGGAGCGGCGGCGGCTTGCCGCCGAGAAAGTGCCGCCAGAAGGCGTCGTGCGAGTTCCACACGTCGATCGCCGCGACGTGCGCCAGCTCATGGTTGTTGAGCGTGAAAAAGCGCTCGCCCGGCGAGAAGGTCTCCATCGACAGCGACAAGGGCGCAACGTCGAGCAGCACCATGTTGCTCGGGGATCCGAGCGCCGCGGCGTTGCCGTAGTCGGAAAAGTCCTTGAGCAGGACCGTCGTGCGGTCCCACGGCTGCCAGTGGAATTGCTTCTTGTGGAACGCGAGCGCGTTTTCGAACGCCCGGCCCAGGTACGGCGTCAGATAGGTCTGGATCGGGTCGATGTAGAGGAGCGAGAGGTCCTTCGTCTCGAGCGTCGACAGGTGGAAGCCGGACGCGTCCGGCGGGACATGCGCTGGCTCGGTCTGCTCGGGCGCGTTGGGCCTGGTCGGCGCCGGGGTGGCCGGCTCGGACGGCGGCTGGACCTCGGGCTGCTGCGGGACGTCCTCGGGCTTCTCGACGGTGGTCGTCGTGTCGGCCGGCGGGGGAGGTGGCGGAGGATTGGCCGGCGTTTGAGCAAGTGCGGTCGTCGATGCCGCAAGCGTGATGAGCGCCAGCCCGCCATGCGCGAGCCGGCGCCCATTCGGCCATTTACCCCCCAACTGACGGCCCCCCAAGCCGTCAGGCTATTGCGCTTGCGACTGCGAAGCCGCCTGCGAGACTCCGGCCTGGCGAAGCGCCGCGTTGAACGACGGATTAGCCATGGCTGCCGCGAGGTTCGGGTTGGCCGCAACCGCCAGCAGCGCCTTCTGGTTGGCCGCGAGCGTGGCCAGTGCAGCACCATGCTTGCTGATGACTGCGAACGCGGCCGGATTCGCCAGCATCGCAGATGAGGCGGCCGGGTTCGCCATCACCGCCTGCATCGCCGCCTGGTTGAGCTGACCGGCCGCGGCCGCGGAGGCCGCGAGCGAGTTGGCGTTGTAGGCCTGAAGCGCCTTCGCCGCCGAGCTCAATTGGGCCGCATTGGCGAGGTTGCTGAACGCCGCGGCATTGCGTCCAATCGTCGACATCACCTGCGGGCTGAACGCCTGGGCGTTATTGGCCAGCCCCTTGAATGCCGCCGCGTTGGCGTTGACCGCCTTGAACACGCCACGGTCGGCGTTGATCGATTGCATCGCCGACGCGTCATTGGCGAGCTTCTGGAACGACGCTGCCGCGTTGGCGAAGCGCGGGTCCTTCCCGGCCGTCGCCGCGAATTGCGCGAAGTTCGCGTTGGCATTGGCGAACTGGTTGAACGAGCCGGCGTTGGCGAAGACCGCGGCCATCGCCTGCGGATAGCCGGCGAGCGCCTGGAACCCCTTCGAGTGACCGGCCACCGCCTGGAGCGCGGCCGGCTGGCTGGCGAGCGACGCGAAGGCGTTGGAGTTCGCGAGAAGCGCTGCCGCGGCCTGCTGCGAAATGCCGGCGTTCGCGGAGAGCTGCGCCGCAGCCGCCGCGCTTTGGACGGCCTTGGCCAGCCCGGCCGCGTTGCCCGCAAGCCCCTTGAACGAGCCGGCGTTGGCCTGCAGCGACTTGAACATGCCCGCATCGCCGAGCACCGCCTGCATCGCGGCCTGGTTGGCGGCGAGCTGGTTGAACGACGCCGCGGCATTGGGCGCAGCCTTGGACGCGCCGTCGCGGAAGGCGGCGGCGTTGCCGCTTGCGGCGAGGCTGGCGAAGGCGGCCGGGTTGGCCATCACCGCCGCCAGCGCCTGCGGATAGCCTGAAAGCGCCTGCAACGACTTCGAATGGCCCCAGGCAGCCTGGAGCATGCCGGCATTCTGCATCCGCGCCGCCGGAGCGACCTGCGAGAGGCTCTGCGCGGCCTGGGCGACGCCTTTGAACGCGTCCGGCTTGCCGGCGAGGGCGGCGAACGCCTGCGGATTGGCGAGGACCGCGGCCATGACCTGCGGCTGGCTGGCGAGCGCCTGGAAGCCCGGGCTCGCGGCGAGCGCGCGAAGGTTGGGATCCTTGGTGATCAGCTCGAAGGCGTCGGTCTGCATCAGCTCGGGCACCGAGGTGTCGCCGAGCGTCACGTCGCCTTCGCTGACCTGGCTGTTCACGTAGCGCTGGGCCGGGGCGACCGTGCCCGCGCTGGGCCCGAGCGGCGGATAAACCCGTCCGAGGCCATAAGCCGCAACGCCGAACGCGAGGACGGCCGCGGTCGTCAGGTACATCTTCTGCTGATTGGAAACATTCAAGGCCATGGTGTTGCCCCCTTGGCAAAGTGAAGCCCGGGAGGGTGCTCCCGAGTTAATGATAAGTCAACGAAGCGCCGACTTTTCCCACGCACACAAAGTCACTGAAATCGCGCCGGAAAACCGGCCGATCTGAAACTCACTGCAGCTCGTCTGGGGTGTAAGGCACGGCCCTGCGCGGTCGTCGCGCACCAGTGAAGCCGGCATTCCCGAAAGCGAAACCATTCCCAATCGGGGCGCCCCTTCCCCGCCAAAAATGTCCCGAGTCGCCCCTCAGGATGAAGGCGAAGATTAGAGCAGGTTAACCATTGGCTCGCAAGCGAATCCGAAACAGGGATTAACTTTTCTGGGGATCGGCGAGGGGCGGGAGCATTCCAAGGTCCCGAGGGTTTGAGCGCTGGGCTGTCAGCTGCGAGGAGCCATGACCAAGGCGAACGAGACAATTAAATTGTCGTGGCCGTGGTGGGCGCCCTGGGCGTTGCTAGCGGTCGCGGCCACGTCGCTACTGACCGTCGCGGCGACGCTCTACGACATCCTCTGAAATCGCTAAGCCGGGGCGATGAGCCAGGCGCTGCCGCCCGATCCGCCGCAGGCGGCCATCGTCGTCACCGGCACGGCATTGCCTGAAGCCAGGGCCGAGCGCGTCTACACGGTCGAGCGCATCGACCGGCGGCGGATCGAGCAGGCGCCGACCCACGAGCTCGACCAGCTCGTGAAGGACGTGCCCGGCGTGCAGCTGTTCCGCCGGTCCGACGCGCGCAGCGGCCATCCGACGAGCCAGGGCGTGACCCTGCGCGCGCTCGGCGGCAATGCCTCGAGCCGGGCGCTGCTGGTGCTCGACGGCGTGCCGCAAAGCGACCCGTTCGGCGGCTGGGTCAACTGGCCGGCCTACGACCCACAGGCACTGGGCGGTATCCGGGTGATCCGTGGCGGCGGCAGCGTCGCCAACGGGCCCGGAGCGCTCGCCGGGACGATCGACATGACGAGCCGCAGCGACGCCGGAACGTCGGGCGAAGCCGATGCCGGGAGCCGCGACGCGTTCGAAGCGCGCGGGCGGATCGGCGCGGCGATCGGCGGCGGCGTGCTGAGCCTGTCGGGACGCGGCGAGCGCGGCGACGGGTTCGTGCCGATCACGCAAGCGACGCGGGGGCCGGCCGACCATGCCGCGCCCTACCGCCAATGGAGCGGGCGCGGACGCTGGGCGGGGCCGCTCGCGGGCACGGCCGAGCTGCAGGCGAGCCTCGATGCATTCCACGACTGGCGCAATCGCGGAACGGATTTCTCGAGCGACCGGACGAACGGCGCGGACGCCTCGCTGCGGCTGGTCGGGCGCGGCACCTGGCAATGGTCGGCGCTCGGCTATTGGCAGTGGCGCAACTTGAGGAGCAGCACCGCGGGTCTCAGCGCGGGGCGGGCGACCGCATCGCGGGTCCTGCTGCAGGATTCGGTGCCGTCACGGGGGCTCGGCGGAAGCGCCGAGGTGCGGCCGCCGATGCCGCCGGGCGTCGAGCTCCGGCTCGGCGCCGACGCGCGGCGCACCACCGGCGAGACGCGCGAGCTCGCCAATTATGTCGCGGGGAGCCCAACCCGGCGCAGGAAAGC